>NZ_JBHVDI010000106.1:0-13203 GCF_042802875.1 Kocuria sp. NPDC057446
TCCGGGGCGGCGCACCGTGCGCCGCCCCGGACCACCCCCGCCGTCCTCCCGGCGGCCCTCCCAGCCCCTCTCCGTCCGGAAGGACCGGAATGCTCCGCGTCATCGGCAAGCGGCTCGCCCTGCTCGTCCCCACCCTCTTCGGCCTGTCGGTCCTGCTCTTCGCATGGGTCCGCGCCCTGCCCGGCGGCCCGGCCACCGCGCTGCTGGGGGACAAGGCCACCCCCGAGGCCGTGGCCCGCATCAACGAGGCCTACGGCTTCGACCGCCCCCTGCTCGAGCAGTACGTGGTCTACATGGGCCAGCTCCTCCGGGGGGACTTCGGCGCCTCCATCGTGACCGGCCGGCCCGTGGTCGAGGAGTTCCTCACCCGCTTCCCCGCGACCCTCGAGCTCGCGCTCGTGGCGCTGGTCTTCGCCGTGGGCATCGGCGTCCCGCTCGGCTACGTGGCCGCCCGCCACCGCGGCAGGATCCTCGACCACTCCTCGGTGGTGCTGTCCCTGCTGGGCGTCACCGTCCCCGTCTTCTTCCTGGCGTTCATCCTCAAGTGGCTGCTGGCCATCCAGATCCCGCTCTTCCCGGCGGACGGACGGCAGGACCCGCGCATCGACGCCACGCACCACACCAACTTCTTCGTCCTCGACGGCGTCCTCACGGGCGAGTGGGACGCGGCGTGGGACGCGTTCCTGCACCTGATCCTGCCGGGCGTGGCCCTGGGCACGATCCCGCTGGCGATCATCGTGCGCATCACGCGCGCCTCGGTGCTCGAGGTGCAGAGCGCGGACTACGTGCGCACCGCCCGGGCCAAGGGCCTCACCCGCGGCCTGATCCGCGGCCGCTACATCCTGCGCAACGCCATGCTCCCCGTGGTCACCACCATCGGCCTGCAGACCGGTCTGCTGATCTCCGGGGCCGTGCTCACCGAGACGGTCTTCGCGTTCAACGGCATCGGCCGGTTCCTGCGGGACGCGATCTTCACCCTCGACTACCCCGTGCTCCAGGGCTTCATCATCTTCATCGCCCTGGCCTACTCCCTGATCAACCTGCTGGTGGACATCTCCTACAGCCTCATCGACCCCCGGGTGCGTGTCCAGTGAGCGCCACACTTCCTCCTGCCCCCTCCGGCCCCTCGCACACCGAGGGCCCCGAGGCCGTCACGACCACCCCGGGCACCACCGCCGCGGTCGGCACGAGCCTGTGGAAGGACGCCTTCCGCCGGCTGCGCCGCAACCCTGCGGCCATCGCCGGGGCCGTGATCGTCGGGGTCTTCCTGCTCGTGGCCCTCCTGGCCCCGTGGCTCGCCCCGTTCGGCGGCGAGGAGCTGCCCGGGCGCACCGAGATCACCCCCACCACGATCCCCGGCCCCGGGGACGTCGAGGGCTATCCGCTGGGCCTGGACCGCTTCGGCGGGGACCTGCTCTCCAAGCTCATCTGGGGGGCCCGCGCCTCCCTGGTCATCGGCGTGGTCTCCACTGCCCTGGGCCTGCTGGGCGGGATGGTCCTGGGCCTGCTGGCCGGCGGTCTCGGCGGCTGGGTGGACGGCGTCATCATGCGCTTCGTGGACATCCTGCTCTCCGTGCCCAACCTGCTGCTGGCGGTGTCCATCGCCGCGATCATGGGACAGAGCCAGTGGGCGGTCATGATCGCGATCGGCGCCTCGCAGGTGCCCATCTTCGCCCGCCTGCTGCGCTCCTCGATGCTGTCCCAGAAGGGCGCCGACTACATCCTCGCCGCGCAGACCCTGGGGCTGTCCCGCCGCACCATCACCATGAGCCACCTCCTGCCCAACAGCACCGGTCCGGTCATCGTCCAGGGAACCCTGACGCTGGCCACCGCGGTGATCGACGCGGCCGCCCTGTCCTTCCTGGGACTGGGCGGCGGCGTGCCGCAGACCGCCGAGTGGGGCCGCATGCTCACCTACGCCCAGGCCGAGCTGTCGATCGCCCCGCAGCTGGCGTTCCTGCCCGGCCTGTGCATCGCCGTCACCGCCCTGGGCTTCACCCTGCTGGGGGAGTCCCTGCGCGAGTCCCTCGATCCCAAGTCACGAACCGCGTGAGGTGCACCGACCGATGAGACCGGACCAGCCCGCCCCCGGGGCGGCCGCCGCCCCGCTGCTCGAGGTCGCGGACCTCGCCGTGGCCTTCAGCACGATGAACGGCTCCGTCCAGGCGGTGCACGAGGCGTCCCTGACCCTGCGCGAGGGCCGCACCCTCGCCATCGTGGGGGAGTCCGGCTCGGGCAAGTCCACCACGGCCATGTCCGTGATCGGGCTGCTGCCCGGCAACGGGCGGGTCACCGGCGGCTCCGTCCGCTTCGCGGGCCAGGAGCTCGTGGGCCTGGAGGAGACCCGGATGCGGCGGATCCGGGGCCGGCAGATCGGGCTCGTCCCGCAGGACCCCATGTCCAACCTCAACCCCGTGACCACGGTGGGGCGCCAGGTGGGCGAGACCCTGCTCGTGCACGGTCTGGCCACCCGCCAGGACGTGGACGAGAAGGTCGTGGCGGCGCTCGCGGCCGCGGGGCTGCCCGAGCCCGAGCGGCGCGCCCGGCAGTACCCGCACGAGTTCTCCGGGGGCATGCGCCAGCGCGCCCTCATCGCGATCGGGCTCTCCTGCCGGCCACGGCTGCTCATCGCCGACGAGCCGACCTCGGCCCTCGACGTCACCGTGCAGCGCACCATCCTCGACCAGATCGAACGGATGACCGAGGAGATCGGCACGTCCGTGCTGCTCATCACCCACGACCTCGGCCTGGCCGCCGAGCGCGCCCAGGACATCGTGGTGATGCACCGCGGGCGGGTCGTCGAGGCGGGTCCGTCCGCGCAGGTGCTCGAGGACCCGCAGGACGAGTACACCCGCCGCCTCGTGCAGGCGGCGCCCTCGGTGGCCGCGGCCCGCGTGGCGCGGCAGACCGCCCCGTCATCGGGCCGGACGGGAGCGGGTGCGACGGCGGCGGCTCCGGCGGCGGCCGGTCCGTCGACCTCGGGCCCGACGGCGGGGGGCGCCCCGGCCCCCGCCACCCCGGAGGCGGCCGGGGCCGCCGCCCGGGAGCCGCTCGTGGTGATCGAGGACCTCACCAAGGTCTTCAAGGGGCGGCTGGGACAGGCGGACTTCACCGCGGTCCAGGACGTCTCCCTCACGGTGCCCCGCGGCAGGACCGTGGCGATCGTGGGGGAGTCCGGGTCCGGGAAGACGACCACGGCGCGGATGCTGCTGAAGCTCTACGAGCCCACCTCGGGCTCGATCCGCTTCGACGGCCAGGACGTGACGGGGCTCCGGGGCAAGCGGCTGGCCGCGTTCCGGCAGCGCGTCCAGCCGATCTTCCAGGACCCGTACTCGTCCCTCAACCCGATGTTCACCATCGGGCGGATCGTCGAGGAGCCGCTGGCCACCTACGACCGCGGCACCCGCGCGGAGCGCCGCGACCGGGTGAAGTGGCTGCTCGAGGAGGTCGCCCTGCCGCCCTCGACGGTCAACCGCTATCCCAACGAGCTCTCCGGCGGCCAGCGCCAGCGCGTGGCGATCGCCCGGGCGCTGGCGCTGCAGCCGGAGCTCATCGTGTGCGACGAGCCGGTGTCCGCGCTGGACGTGCTCGTGCAGAAGCAGATCCTGGACCTGCTGGGGCGGCTGCAGGACGAGTTCGGGCTGTCCTACCTGTTCATCTCCCACGACCTCGCGGTGGTCCGGCTGATCTCGGACGAGGTGTGCGTGATGAAGGACGGCCGGCTGGTGGAGGCGGCCGCGAGCGAGCAGATCTTCACCGACCCCCAGCACCCGTACACCCGGCAGCTGCTGGCCTCGATCCCCGGCAACGAGCTGCGCGTCGGGGCCTGAGACCGGGCGCGGTCCGGCGGCAGGACGCGGGCGGCCCGCGCTCAGAACAGCGGTGCGGCCGCGGCCAGCCCGGCGAGAACGGCGAGCACGGTCAGCACGCCGGTGCCCGCGGCGTTGAGCACCGCCCGCAGCGCCTGCCGGTCCCGGACCAGCCGCACGGTGTCGGCCATCGCGGTGGAGAAGGTGGTGTACCCGCCGCAGAAGCCGACCACGGCGGCCGCCGCCGCGGGCCCGCCCAGTGCACCCGCCAGCGCGGCGCCGGAGAGCACACCGGCCAGGAAGGAGCCGCTCACGTTGACGACCACGGTGCCCGCGGGGAAGGACGTCCCCCACCGCTGCCGCACGGCCCCGTCCACGGCGAACCGGGCCACCGCGCCGAGCCCGCCGAGGAGGCAGATCAGCAGGGCGGTCACGCCCGCCGTCCCCGGGCCGCCAGGACCGTGCCGGCGAGACAGGCCAGGAACCCGCCGCCCAGGGAGATCCCCACGTAGGCCAGCGCCTGCCCCACGGCCCCTCCGGCCAGCAGCCGCTCGGCCTCGAGGGCGAGCGACGAGAACGTCGTGAACCCGCCCAGCGCCCCGGTGCCCGCGCCGAGGCGCAGCAGCGTCCCGCGCGGCGTCTCCTCGCCGCGCCGGAGCAGGGCCTCCAGGAGCAGCCCCAGCAGGAACGCCCCGAGCAGGTTCGCCGTCAGGGTCGCCAGGGGCCAGCCGGCCGCCGTGGGCAGCAGCACGGCGAGACCGTGGCGGGCCCCGGTGCCCAGCGTCCCGCCCGCCCCCACGGCCAGGACCAGCAGCAGGCGCCGGTGCGGGGGTCGGCTCATGGTGGGCTCCTCGGGGCGGGCTCCGGCGGGGAGCAGCGGGCGGCTCGATCCTACTGGCGGGTCCGTAGGATGTCCGGGTGCAGACGATACGCGGTGCCCGGATCCTCCTGGCCCTCAAGACCTCGCTCGCCGTGGCGTTGTCCTGGGTCGTGGCCCAGCGGATGCCCGGTGTCATCGACCAGTACCCCTACTACGCCCCGCTCGGCGCCATCTCCGCGATGTACCCGACCGTGCTGGGCTCGGTGCGCGCGGGACTGCAGACGGTGGCCGGCATCGCCCTGGGCATCGTCCTGGCGGCCGGGGTCCTGCTGATCGGCGACCCCACGACCCTGACGGTCGCCGTGGCGGTGGGACTGGGCGTCCTCCTGGCGGGCATCCGCCGACTCGGGGCCGGGGCGGAGTACGTCCCGGTCGGCGCCCTGTTCGTCCTCATCGTCGGGGGCCAGGACGCCGAGGGCTTCTCGGCGGGCTTCCTGGTGCAGATGTCAGTGGGCGTGGCCATCGGGCTGCTCGTCAACGTGACGGTCTTCCCGCCGCTGGACTTCCGCACCGCCCGCCTGCAGCTCGACCGGCTGCAGAACGTCGTCGTCGACTACCTCGAGGACGTCGCCGGGGAGCTCGCGGAGCCCGGCACCACCGGTGGGCGGGACTGGCGCCGGCGCAACCACTCGCTGGTGCGGATCACCGGCGAGGTGCGCGAGGCGGTCGACGAGTCCGCCCGCAGCGCCCGCGGCAATCCCCGGATGGTGCTCCGGCGGCGGCGGCACCGCACCGCGGACCCGGGCGACCCCGGCTACGACTCCCTGCTCCAGCTCGAGAACGTCATCTTCCACCTCCGCGGCTTCACGGACGCCGTGCGCGAGCTCTACGACCACGAGCAGCACGAGTGGCTGGTCCCCACGGCCCTGAGCGCCCGGCTCGCCGAGGCGGTGCAGTCCGGCGCCGACGCGGTGCGCGCGTGGGCCGCCGGTGAGGACCCCGAGGAGGCGGCCGAGCGGGTCCGGTCCCTCGTGGGGCGGCTCCACACCGACCTCACGGACCCGTCCCGGGCCGACGACCAGCTCGTCATGGCCGCGGCCCGGGACCTGGCCCGGCTCGTGGCGGTGCTGGACCCGCCGACCGCCCCACCGGGCGGCAGCAGCGCCGTGACCCGCGGCTGAGGCGCTCGCCCGGCAGGTGCCGTCCCGGCGGACGAGGGGGCGCCGGGACGGCGGGCGGCTCAGGAGCGGCTGCGCCGCCGGTGGAGCGCCCCGGCCGCGCTCGCGGCGATCCCCGCGACGACCAGGCCCGACAGCAGGCCGGCGCCGGGACGCCGCTCCTGCTCCGCGGCGGCCGTCTGCAGGTTGAGACCCGGGTTCACGGCAGTCGGCGCGGACTCCGCCGGCGCCGCCGGCACGGGGACCGGCGCGGCCTCCACGGGCGCCACCTCGACCGGCGCCGGGAGCACCGGCGCCGGGACCTCCGGAGCCACCACGGGGGCCGGGGCGGCGGGTGCCTCACAGGCCACGACGGCCTGGTCGAGGAGCACGAGGAGCTGGTTGAGCGTGGCCTCGTCGAGGGCCAGGTCGGCGAGGAGCGCCTCGAACGCCACGGCGGCGTCGGCGAGGGCCTGCTCGGCGGCGGCCGGGTCGAGCGCGCCGAGCGCGGCGGTCAGCTGCTGGTCGAGCTCCACGAGCCGGGCCTCGGCCTGCGCGACGGCAACCGGGTCACCGGACTCCTGGGCCGCCGCCAGGGCGACCGCGGCGGCCTCCAGCTCCTGCAGGCTCGGCCCGCCGGCGGCCTCGACGAGCGCCGCGTACTGCGCCTCGGCGGCGGCCACCGCCTCGGCGGACAGGTCGAGCGCCCCGAGCGACTCGGGGGTGAGCCCGGCCCCGGCCAGCGCCGCGTCCAGCTGCGCCGTGGCCTGCAGGCACGCCGGGTCCCCGGGGGCCGCGACGGCGGCCGGGGCCCCGAGGAGAAGGCCTCCGGCCAGCATCGCGGCGGTGGCGCCGGTGGCCGCCCATGTCGTTCCAGCAGTCATGTCCTGTGTCTCCTGTGCTCGGTCGTCGCCCCGGGGTCGTCCCGCGGCCGGCAGCGCGCGGCATGACCTCCCCCCGTGCCGCCGGTCCGCGCGGCGGCGGGGGCGGCAGGAAATGTCGTGCTGCTGGTCGTGCGGCGTGCACCGGCTCGCGGGAATCCGGAGCGCGTCCGACGGACTGCTGTGCCGTCAACGTACTTGCCGGTAAAGATTATTGGCAATAGTGAACACTGGGGCCGGGCCGGAAGAGGGCACCGCAGCTCGCACGGGGCCCGGCGGCGCCCGAGAGGTCCGGGTGCCGTCCCGGTCGCGCAGGACGGCCCGACGGGCAGTGCCCCGTCCCCCGGGTGCGGTGGCACCCGGGGGACGCGGTGCGGGTCGACGGGCGGAGCGTCCGGAGAGGGGGCTCAGTCGGCGGAGCTGCCGGCGAGAACTCCCTGCCGGGCGGACCAGGCGGCGTAGGAGCCCTCGAGCTCCACGACGTCGTAGCCGGCGTGGCGCAGCGCGGAGGCCACCACCGAGCTGCGCAGCCCGCTCTGGCAGTAGGTCACGACGGTGCCCTGCTCGGGGAGCCGGTCCAGGTTCCACAGGACCCGGCCGCCGTGCAGCTGGACGGAGCCGGGGACGTGCCCGGCGGTGTGCTCGCTCACGGCGCGCACGTCCAGCAGCATCGCCTTCTCGAGGGTCTCGACCTCCTCCGGTGCGACCAGCCGCGGCGTGGACTGCGGCAGGCTCTCGATCGTCGTGACATACCCGGCGACCGGGTCGATGCCCACCCGCACCAGGTGGTCCCAGAACTCCTGGGCCGCCTCCTGGTCCGGGGCCAGCAGCACCAGCGGGCGGTCATCGGTCTCGGGGTCCACGGCCCAGGCCGCGTAGGACGCGATCGACCGGCCGGCCGGGATGTTCAGCGCCCCGGTCACGGTCCCGGTGTGCACCTCGTCCGCGGACCGGGTGTCCACGAAGGTCACCTCGTCGGCCGCCAGCTGCTCGGCCACCTGCTGCGCGTCGAGCTCGGGCAGCGGGGCCCGCTCGCCCAGGACGGCCGGGCCGCGGCGGTTCTGGTTCTTCATCCGCCCGAAGTAGAACGGGGCGTCGGGCTGGCCCTCGAGGAGCTCCTGGATGAAGCCCTCCTCGTCGCCGGCCGCCAGGTAGGGGCCCCACCAGGCGTAGCGGCGCTCGTAGCCGACCGTGGTGGAGGGGATCGCGCCCAGGGCCTTGCCGCAGGCCGAGCCGGCCCCGTGGCCGGGGAAGACCTGGACGTGGTCGGGCAGGGTCAGGAACTTGGTGCGCAGGCTGGCGAACATCTGCTTCGCGCCGAGGAACCGGGTGTCCACCCCGCCGGCGGCCTCGTCCAGCAGGTCCGGGCGGCCCAGGTCGCCGGAGAACACGAAGTCGCCGGTGAGCAGATAGCCCGGCGCGTCGGCGAAGGCGCCGTCGGTGACCAGGAAGGACAGGTGCTCGGGGGTGTGGCCCGGGGTGTGCACCGCGGTCACCACGATGTTGCCGATGCGGATCTCGTCGCCGTCGTGCAGCCGGGCGGCCTCGAACTCGTACTGCCAGTCCTCCCCGCCCTCGCCGGAGACGTGGATGTCCGCGCCGGTGGCCGCGGCCAGCTCGCGGGTGCCGGAGAGGTAGTCGGCGTGGATGTGGGTCTCGGTGACCGCGGTGATCTGCATGCCGTTCCGGGCGGCCAGGTCCCGGTAGACGTCGATGTCCCGGCGGGCGTCGACCACCAGCGCCTGGCCGGTGCGCTGGCAGCCGATGACGTAGCCGGCCTGGGCGAGGTCCTCGTCGTAGATGCGCTCGATCAGCATGGAACTCTCCTTCGTCCGGTGGCTGGTGACGCGGGTCCGGGAAGGATTCCCGCGTCGTCCTGCACACCACGGTAATACCCCAGGGGGTATAGCGCAAGTACCCCCTGGGGTATCTTCTCGTCGGATCGTTACGAGCGTCGGCGGCGGCTCCGGTGCCGGTCGGCGGCCTCCTCGTAGGCGGCCACCAGGGCCTCCGTCGCGGTCCGCCAGCCGAGGCCCTCGGCCTCGGCCCTGCCGGCCGCGCCCATCCGTGCGCGCAGGGCCGCGTCGCCGAGCAGCCGGGCCAGGCCCCCGGTGAGCGCGTCCGCGTCCCCGGGCGGCACGAGCAGCCCGGTCCGCCCGTCGTCCACCGCGAACGGGATGCCGCCGGCCCGGGCGCCGACCACCGGCGTCGCGCTCGCCAGGGACTCCAGGGCCACGAGCCCCAGCGTCTCGGTGGTGGACGGGAACGCGAGCACGTCCGCCGAGGCGTACGCGGCCGCCAGCTCCTTCCCGGCGAGCCGGCCGGGGAAGACCGTGGGCGTGCCCGCGAAGCGCCGTTGGAGCTCCGCCCGGTGCGGGCCCTCGCCCACCACGGCGAGCCGGGTGCCGGGCAGTCGGCGGATCGGCTCGAGCAGCGCCGTCACGCTCTTCTCCCTCGACAGCCGCCCCACGGACAGCACCAGCCGCTCCCCGGGGTGTCCGCCGGTGAGCCGGGACCGCATCGCGGCGGAGAACCGGGCGGGGTGGAACAGCTCCGTGTCCACGCCCTTGGGCCACAGCGCCACGCGGCGCACCCCCAGGGCCGCGGCGCGCTCCACCATGGGGGCCGAGGTGCACAGGTTGACCTCGGCGAGGTCGTGGGTCGTGCGGATCCACCGCTCCACGGGCCGGCGCAGGGCGCCGAGCCCGTGCCCGAGCATGCTCATGTACTGCGGGACGTCCGTGTGGAAGGACGCCAGCAGCGGCAGGCCCCGCACCCGCGCCGAGAGCGCACCCCACGCGCCGAACCACACGGGGTTCACGGCGTGCACGACGTCGGGGCGGAACGCCGTCACGGCGCGCTCGACGCGCGGGGACGGCAGGCCGCCCCGGACGTCCCGGTACCAGGGGAAGGCCACGGACGGCGCCCCGACCACCCGGTGCGGGCCCCAGCGGTCCGGGGGATCCCCCGGCGTGAGCACGAGCACCTCGTGGCCGAGTCCGGCGAGCTCCTCGAGGGTGTGCGTCAGGCGCGTCACCACGCCGTCGACGTTCGGGACGAAGACGTCCGTCCAGAGCGCGATCCGCATCCGCCGGCTCAGGCGCCCACGGCCGCGGGACGGACCGGCCGCGCCGGGATGCCGGGCCGCCGGCGGGTGTTCCACACGGACGTGGCCGGGATGCGGTCCGGGTCCACCCGGTGGGCCCAGCGCACGGCCGTCTGCTCGATCTCGAGCAGCAGCCCCTCCGAGAGGGTGGTGGGCCGCAGACCGAGGTCCAGGAACGCGGAGTTGTCGACGTGCAGGTCGTTCTCCGCGGACTCCTGGCGGGGATTGGGGACCGTGGCCACCTCCGCGCCGGTGAGCCGGGCCACGAGCCGGGCGAGGTCCCGGACCCGGTGGGTCTCCGTCATCTGGTTGAAGATCCTCACCCGGTCCCCGGCCGACGGGGGGTGGAGCAGGGCCAGCTCCACGCACCGGACCGTGTCCTGGATGTGGATGAATGCGCGGGTCTGCCCGCCGGTGCCGTGCACGGTCAGCGGGTGGCCGACCGCCGCCTGGACGAGGAACCGGTTGAGGACCGTGCCGTAGTCGCCGTCGTAGTCGAAGCGGTTGACGAGCCGCTCGTCGAGCGCCGTCTCCGGGGTGCCGGTGCCCCAGACGATGCCCTGGTGCAGGTCCGTGATCCGCAGCCGGTCGTTCTTCGCGTAGAACGCGAACATGGTCTGATCCAGCACCTTGGTCATGTGGTAGAGCGAGCCGGGGTTCGAGGGGTAGAGGATCTGCTGGGGGACGCCGCCGTCCGGACCGGGGACCTGTACGTCCAGGTAGCCCTCCGGGATCCGCATCCCGGCGCTGCCGTACCCGTAGACGCCCATGGTGCCCAGGTGCACCACGTGGACGTCCAGGCCGGACTCGACGACCGCGCACAGCACGTGGTGCGTGGCGTTGACGTTGTTGTCCACGGTGTAGCGCTTCGTGGCGGGGGAGCGCATCGAGTACGGCGCCGCCCGCTGCTCGGCGAAGTGCACCACGGCGTCCGGGCGCTCGGTCAGGAGCAGGTCGAGGAACGCCTCGTAGTCCTCCGCGAGGTCGAGCTCGACGGCGTCGATCCGCCGGCCGGTGACCTCCGACCAGGCGGCGCGGCGCTCGTCGAGACCGCAGATGGGGGTCAGCGACGCCGTCCCCAGCTGGTCGTCGATGGCACGGCGGGAGAAGTCGTCGACCACCACCACGTCGTGGCCGCGCGCGGACAGGTGCAGGGCCGCGGGCCAGCCGCAGAAGCCGTCGCCACCGAGGATCACGATCTTCACCGGTGCTCCGTTCCCGGGCCGGCCGGTGCCGGGCCCGTCGTGTCCGTGCCAGTCTGCGGGGCACGCGTGAATCAGGGATGAACGTCCAGGGTCATCTGCTGGTGGGCGAACGAGCCGGACGGCACCCGCCAGGCGGGCCCGGCGAGCTCGAGCAGCTCGTGGGGCAGGTAGGCGCGGCGCAGGGACCGCAGCCCGTCGGTGCGCAGGAAGGACCCCGGGGCCAGGGGCAGCACGCCCACCGAGTACAGCCGGTAGGCCGCCGGGCTGCGCACGAGGTCGTTGTGCACCGCGAGCCGCCGGGCCAGGCGCTCGGAGTCCTCGGCGAGCTCCCGCAGCGGCCCGGGGTCCAGGTGGTGGAGCAGGTGGTTGGAGACCACCACGTCGAACGCCTCGCCGGCCGCGACCAGATCCCGGCTGGTGACCCGCCGGAAGACCGGGGGCACGGCCCCCGGGTGCCGGGCCGACCAGCGGGCGGTCCGGGCCGTGGCCCACTCGTGCGCCCGGGCGTCCGGGTCGATGCCGGTGATCCGCAGCGCGATCCCGTCCCGCTGCGCCCACCGGGCCAGGGCGCGGGCCACGTCCCCGCCGCCGGCGCCGACGTCCAGGAGGGTCAGCGGCCGGCCGGGCTCGGCGAGGGGCCGGATCCGGCGCCGGTAGGTGTCGGACCAGCCGGCGACCAGGGAGTTGACGACGTCGAAGCGCGCGTAGGTGCGCCGCAGCGCGGCGAGGTCGCAGCAGGGGTCGTCCATGAGCTCGCGCAGCTCGGCGTCCCGCCGCGAGAGGTCGGGCCGGGCGTGCGACAGGACGGAGGGCATCTGCCCATTCTCCGCGGGCCGACACGATCCGCCAAGGAGCACGGCCGGCCGGGAGCGGCGTGCCGCCCCGTCACTAGACTGGAGCTCCCGGCCGGTGCCGGGCAGGACCGGACGGCAGGAGGGGACCGCGTGGGACACACCGTGCGCGCCGTGGGCTCGCGGCCCGGCCCGTGGATCGGCCTCGCGAGCGCGTGCTGGGCCGCCAACGCCGCCCTGGGGGCGTCCGTGGGCGCCGGGCTCGTGCACACGGGCCGGTTCCGCTGGATCCACCACGCCCTCTACATCGCCACCACCACGACGACGGCGCTGGCCGCGGTCCTCTCCGCCGCCTCACCCACCGCCTCCGGGCGCGCGGCGGGCCGGGCACTGGCCCCGGCGCTGCTGCCCCTGGCCGCCCTGCCGCACATCGGCACGCCCGCCCAGGGCCACCCGCGCCGCCACGCGCTCGCGGCGCTGTCCGCGGCGCCGTTCTACGGCACCGCCCTGCTCCGCACCCGCGCCGCCCGCACGGGCTGACCGCCCCGACCTGCCTCGCCCGACCCGACCGATCTGACCGGAGAGCACATGGAGTTCCTCGACGTCGTCTTCAACCGCCGCACCACCAACGGCCCGTTCCTGCCGGACCGGGTGTCCCCGGAGCACCAGAGGCTGCTGCTGCGCACGGCCGCGGCCGCGCCCTCCCAGTTCAACAGCCAGCCGTGGCGCTTCGTGCTGATCGAGGACCGGGTGACCATCGACCGGATCGCCCGGATCAGCGCCGACTCGATGACGCAGGTGATGGCGGAGGGGACCTTCTTCGACCGGTACAAGCGCTACTTCCACTTCAGCAGGCAGGAGATGGAGGAGCAGCGCTTCGGGATGCTCTTCGACAAGCTCCCCGCGGTGCTGCGCCCGTTCACCAAGAAGGCGTTCACCCCGGGCGGGCAGGCGATGATGAACCGGCTGAGAGTGCCCCAGACCCTCGGTGCGGAGAACCACAAGCTCGTGGCCGGGTCCCCCCTGCTGCTCGGCGTGATGCTCGACCGCCGCGAGTACCGGCCCGGCGAGCTCTCCGGGTTCTACTCCCTGTTCTCGATGGGTGCGGCCATGGAGAACCTCTGGCTGACCACCGTGGAGCTCGGCATGGGCATCCAGTTCATCTCCTTCCCCATGGAGGCCCCCGCCCGGTGGGCCGAGATCGTGGACCTCCTGCACGTGCCCGAGGAACTCGAGCTCATGGCCGTCTACCGGCTGGGCTACGTCCCCGAGGAGCACCGCCGCCCGGCCATCGACTGGTCCAGCCGGGAACGGCGACGGATCTCCCAGTACGTCTTCCGGGAGTCCTGCGCCACGCCGCAGGAGGGGTGGGACGACTGACCGACGCCCTGGCCGGGGAAGCACTCGGCCCGCGGGAGCTCCGGGGAGCTCCCG
>NZ_JBHVDI010000107.1:0-13025 GCF_042802875.1 Kocuria sp. NPDC057446
GGGAACCGGCCGAATGCGTCGAGCATTCCGTCGGTTCCCCGCCCCCCGCGGGAGTCACGGTGGCGGTGCCGCGGCTCAGCGGGCCGCGGCCGCCGGGGCGTCCTCGGTGCGCGGCTGCGGGGCGTGCTCCGTGCGCGGCCCGGGGGCGGCGTCCGTGCCGGAGCCGGCCTCGGTGCCCGGCGCGGGGCCCGTGCCGGCCCGGGCGGCGGGGTCCGTGCCCTCGGGAGCGGCGTCCTCCGGCACGAAGGGGTCGCCCGAGCGCGGGGCGTCGTAGAGCCGGCGGTCCAGCAACCCCTCGCGGTGGGCGACGATCGTGGGCACGAGCGCCTGGCCCGCCACGTTGAGCGCGGTGCGGCCCATGTCGATGATCGGGTCCACGGCCAGCAGCAGCCCCACGCCGTCGAGCGGCAGGCCCAGCGTGGACAGCGTGAGGGTGAGCATCACGGTGGCCCCGGTGGTGCCGGCGGTCGCCGCGGAGCCCAGCACGGAGACGAGCGCGATCAGCACGTACTGGGTGACGTCCAGCTCGATGCCGTAGAACTGCGCGACGAACAGGGCGGCGATCGCGGGGTAGACCGCGGCGCAGCCGTCCATCTTGGTGGTCGCGCCCAGCGGCACGGCGAAGGACGCGTAGGCGCGCGGCACGCCGAGGCTGCGCTCGGTGACGCGCTGGGTCAGGGGCATGGTGCCCACCGAGGAGCGGGAGACGAAGCCGAGCTGCACGGCCGGCCACACCCCGGAGAAGTACTGCCGGACGGAGAGCCCGTGCGCCTTGACCAGCGCCGGGTAGACCACGAGGGCCACGACCAGGAGGCCGGCGTAGACGGTCGCGACGAACGCCAGGAGTCCGCCCATCGAGGTCCAGCCGTACTCGAACACGGCCCGCCCGATCAGCCCGAGCGTGCCCAGCGGGGCGAGGCGGATGATCCACCACACCACCTTCTGCACCACGGCCAGCGCGGCGCGCACCACGGCCAGGAAGGGCTCGGCGGGAGCCCCCACCTTGAGCGCGGCGATGCCGACGGCGGCCGAGACCACGAGCACCTGCAGCACGTTGAAGCCCAGGGAGGTCTGGACGGTCTCCGGGTCCACCACGGAGGAGGAGACCTGCAGGCCCAGGAAGTTGGCGGGCACCAGGCCGGTGAGGAAGCCGAGCCACGAGCCCTGCGTCCCGGTGTACGCCTCGGCCGGCGCGGCGGCGCCGCTGCCCGCCCCGGGCTGGACGACGAGCCCGAGCACCAGGCCGACCGTCACGGCGATCAGCGCGGTGATCCCGAACCACAGCAGCGTCTTCCACGCGAGTCGGGCGGCGTTGGAGACCTCCCGCAGGTTGGCGATCGAGGAGATCACGGCGGTCACGATGAGGGGGACCACGGCGGCCTTGAGCAGGCTGACGTAGCTGGTGCCGATGGTGTCCAGCGCGGTCATCAGCCAGTTGGGGTCCGTGGCCGGGTCGCCGCCGAGGCGGTCGGCCGCGGTGCCCAGGACCACGCCCAGGAGGAGGGCGAGCACGATCTGCGGGCCGAAGGAGGTCGCCCATCGGGGCAGCCGGCGAGTGCTTTCTGCGGAAATCATGTGCCCACGATAGGACGCGGAAATATACAACACCGAATGACGGTGACGAAATGTGACGTCAAGATGACGGGGATCACAGGTCGAGCGCGTACCGCAGGGTGTCCAGGCCCACCGAACCCACGCGCAGGGCCCGGGTGTGGAAGTCCTTGAGCCGGAAGTCCGCACCCGCCGCCGCGCGGGCCGCCTCCCGCGCCTGCTCCCACAGCTGCTGGCCCACCTTGTAGGACGGGGCCTGCCCGGGCCAGCCCATGTAGCGCATCCACTCGAAGCGCAGCATCGGGTCCGCCATCACGATGTTCGAGCGCAGGAACCGCCAGCCGTCCTCGGGCGTCCACACCTCCCCGGGGCGGGCCCCCCCGAGGGCGTCCCCGAGCTCCGCCGGGACGCGGTAGCCGCAGTGGAAGCCGACGTCGAAGACCACCCGCGCCGCCCGCAGCCGCTGGGAGTCGAGCATCCCCATCCGGTCCCCGAGGTCCTGCAGGTGGCCCAGCTCGTCCATGAGCCGCTCGGCGTACAGCGCCCAGCCCTCCCCGTGGCCCGAGACCCACACGCCCATCCGCCGCCACCGGTTGAGCTCGCCCGAGTTGGCGAGCGCGGTGGAGAACTGCAGGTGGTGGCCCGGGACGCCCTCGTGGTAGACGGTCGTGGTCTCCTCCCAGGTGGTGAAGGTCGCCGTGCCCTCGGGCACCGACCACCACATCCGCCCGGGACGGGAGAAGTCGGCGCTGGGCATCGAGTACCAGATCCCGCCGTCGTGGGTGGGGGCGATGCGGCACTCGAGCCGGCGCATGGGCGCCGTCATCTCGAAGTGCGTGTCCGCGAGGGCCTCCACGGCGGCGTCCGAGAGGTCCTGCATCCACGCCTGCAGGGCGTCGGTGCCGTGCAGCTGCCGCGCCGGGTCCGCGTTCAGGGCCGCCACGGCCTGGGCGACCGTGGCGCCGGGGGCGATGCGGTGGGCGAGCTGCTCCTGCTCCGCCACAACCGTGCGCAGCTGCTCCACCCCCCACGCGTAGACCTCGGCCGGGTCCAGGACGGCGCCGAGGAACTCCTGCAGGCGCAGCCGGTACACGCCGGGGCCCACCGTGTCCGTGCGGGGCGCCTCGGCGGCGAGCTCCTGCAGCGCGGCGGCCAGGCCCCGGTAGGCGTGCCGCGCCGCCTCGGCCGCCCGGGAGACCTCCGGCCGCAGCGCCTCCGGGACCTGCGGCCCGCCCGCCAGGCGGGCGAAGAAGCCGTTCCTGGCCGCGTAGCCGGTGCACTGCCGGGCCGCGTTGCGCAGCTGTGCCGCGGAGGCCGAGCGGCCGAGGGAGCGGGCGTGCCGCAGACCCAGGACGTAGGAGTCCACGGCGCCCGGCACGGCGCGCAGCCGGCCGGCGAGGTGCGCCCAGTCCTCGGCGGTGCGCCGGGGCAGGTCGTCGAAGACCTCGCGGATCTCCTGCACGGGGGAGGAGATGTTGTTGACCTCCCAGCCCCGCAGCCCCTCATCGTGCAGGAGCAGGTCCAGGCCGAGGCGCTCGCGCAGGGCGTGGCCGGTGATCCGGTCCACGTCGTCGGCCGGGGGCGTGCGCTCGAGCTCGGCCAGCGTCCGGCGGGCGGCGTCGGCCCGCGCCTCGAGCCCCTCGGGGCCGAAGTCGCGGTACTCGGTCTCGTGCCCGGGAAAGCCGTGCACGGTGGCCTGCGCCGGGTCCAGCTCCATGGTGCGGGCGAACCAGCGCTCGGCCACGGCGTCGACGGCGGTGGGCTCGCGCCGTCCGCCGCCGAGCGGTCCCGGCACGGGGCCGGCGGTGGACGAGGGGTCGGGCGGGAGGTGGGTCATGCACGTCACAGTAGCGCCGGGCGCTCCCTAGACTGCGGAGCATGCCCGCTCCTGCGCCGCGCGCGAACTCCGTGCCACCCGCCACCGTCCCGGCCGGGCCCTCGGGCGCCGCCGGGACCGGACCCGCCCTGCTCGTGGTGGTCGCGGGGGTGGTGGGCGCCCTGCACGTGTGGAAGCTCGCCCCGGCGCTGCCCGTGCTCTCCGCGGAACTGGGGCTGAGCCTGGTGCAGGGCGGGTTCCTGCTCTCCACCGTGCAGGTGGCCGGCATGCTCCTGGGGGTGCTCGTGGGCCTGTCCGGGGACCGCATCGGCCTGCGCCGCGGGCTGGTGCTCGGGCTGGGCCTGCTCACCGCGGGCTCCCTGACGGGCCTGCTCTCCACCGGCTACGGCCCCCTGCTGGGCTCCCGCGTGCTGGAGGGCGTCGGGTTCATGCTCGTGTCGATCTGCGCCCCGGCCCTGATCCGGCGCACCGTGGCCCCGGGGAGGGTGTCGCTGCTGGTGGGGCTGTGGGGCTGCCACATCCCGGTCGCCGCGGCCCTCTCCCTGCTGCTCGGGGGGCTGCTCAGCGAGGCCCTCGGCTGGCGCACCTGGTGGGCGGCCGCCGCGGCCGGCTCCGCGGCGCTGGGCCTGATGGTGCTCGTGGTGCTCCCGCGGGACCCGGCCCACGTGGTGGTGCACGGGGTGCGGCAGCGCCTCGGGCTGACCCTGCGCGCGCCGGGGCCGTGGCTCGTGGCGCTGATCTTCGGGCTCTACACGGCCCAGTGGAATGGGGTGGTGCAGTTCCTGCCCTCCATGTACGCCGAGGCCGGGATCGCGGCGGGCGCCGCGGCGGGGCTCAGCGCCCTCGCCGCGGGGGTGAACGCGCTGGGCAACCTCGGCGCGGGCCGCGCGCTGCAGCGCGGGGTGCGCCCCGTGGTGCTGTGGTGCGCGGGCTTCGCGGTGCTGGGCCTGGCCGCCGTCGTCGCCTTCGGGATCGCTCCGCTGCTGGCCGAGGAGGTGCGCTTCGGCGTCCGGTACGGCGCGGTGCTCGTCTTCTCCGCCGTGGGCGGAGTGGTGCCGACCACGGCGATCGCGACCCTCATGCGGGTCGCCCCCACGCCCACCACGGTGGCCACCACGCTGGGCCTGGGCCAGCAGCTCAACGCCCTGGGGCAGTTCGCCGGTCCGCCCGCGGTCGCCTCGGTCGCCCAGGCGACGGGCAGCTGGGACCTGACGTGGGCGGTCACGGCCGTGCTCGCCCTCACGGGCATCGCGGTGGCGCTCACCGTCTCACGGCGGATCCCGCGGGAGCCGTGAGCGCCCGCACCCGGGGGCACCCGGGCCGGCGCACCCGTTCCGCCGGGCCACCGGCGCGGCCGGCGCTCACGTCCTGCCGGGTCGCCCGGGCGATTCGGGTCACTCCTCCGGGCGGGTGCGCCGCCAGGCGCCGCCGCCCGGGCGCAGCCGCAGGCCCAGCCGCATCCGGCGGAACTGGTCCCGGCGCCCGAGGGCGCCGCTCGAGGCGGCGTCCCCGGCGTCCCGGCGCGCGAGCAGCACGGCCGTGACGGCGGCGACCTCCTCCGGCGTGGGGCTGCCGGCGGTGAAGCGCAGGGACGGGGTGCCCTCGACGGGCTCGCGGGGCGTCACAGCGGGATGTTCCCGTGCTTCTTGGTGGGCATCGTGGCGCGCTTGTCGCGCAGCGCCCGCAGGGCCTTGAGCACCTGCACCCGGGTCTCGGACGGGGAGATCACCGCGTCCACGTAGCCCAGCTCCGCGGCCTGGTACGGGTTGAGCAGGCTCTCCTCGTACTTGCGCACCAGCTCGGCGCGCAGCGCCTCCACGTCCTCGTCGTTGTCCGCGGCGGCCTTGAGGTCCCGGCGGTAGAGGATCTCCACGGCCCCCTGGGCGCCCATCACGCCGATCTGCGCGGTGGGCCAGGCCAGGTTGATGTCCGCGCCGAGCTTCTTGGAGCCCATCACGATGTAGGCCCCGCCGTAGGCCTTGCGGGTGATCAGGGTGACCAGCGGGACGGTCGCCTCGGCGTAGGCGTAGAGCAGCTTGGCGCCGCGCCGGATGATGCCGTTGAACTCCTGGTCGGTGCCCGGCAGGAACCCGGGCACGTCCACGAGGGTGAGGATCGGGACGTTGAACGCGTCGCAGTGGCGCACGAACCGGGCCGCCTTCTCGGAGGCGGCGATGTCCAGGGTGCCGGCGAACTGCAGCGGCTGGTTCGCCACGACGCCCACGGTGTGCCCCTCGACCCGGGCGTAGCCGATCATCACGTTGGGTGCGTAGAGCGCCTGCATCTCCAGGAAGTGCCCGTCGTCGACGATCGCCTCCACCACCGCTCGCATGTCGTACGGCTGGTTGGCGGAGTCGGGGACCAGCGTGTCCAGGGCGAGGTCCTCGTCGGTGACCTCGTCCTCCTGGTCGTGGTCCAGCAGGGGCGCCTCCTGCAGGTTGTTCGCCGGCAGGAACTCGAGCAGCTCGTGCACGAAGTCGAAGGCGTCCTGCTCGTCGTCGGCGAGGTACGTGGCGGTGCCCGTCGTCGCGTTGTGCTGGCGCGCCCCGCCGAGGGTCTCCATGTCCACCGTCTCGCCCGTGACCGTCTTGATGACGTCCGGGCCGGTGATGAACATGTGCGAGGTCTTGTCGACCATCACGATGTAGTCGGTCAGGGCCGGGGAGTAGGCCGCCCCGCCCGCGCACGGGCCCATGATCAGGGAGATCTGCGGGACCACCCCGGAGGAGCGGACGTTCATGTTGAAGATGTCCGCGAACATCGCCAGGGAGGCCACGCCCTCCTGGATCCGCGCCCCGCCGCCGTCGTTGATCCCGATGACGGGGCAGCCGTTGCGCAGGGCGAACTTCTGAACCTTGACGATCTTCTCCCCGTTGACCTGGGACAGCGACCCGCCGAACACCGCGAAGTCCTGGGAGTAGACCGCCACCAGGCGCCCGTCCACCGTGCCGTAGCCGCTGACCACACCGTCGCCCGGCAGCTTCTTCGCCGCCATCCCGAAGGCGGTCGAGCGGTGGGTCGCGAGCGCGTCGAACTCCACGAACGAGTCCTCGTCCAGCAGCATCTCCACGCGCTCGCGGGCGGTGTTCTTCCCGCGGTCGTGCTGCTTGTCGACGGCCGCCTGCCCGGCGGGGACCTCGGAGCGGGCCCTGCGGTCGTGGAAGTCGGCGATCTTGCCGGCGGTGGTGGTCAGGTCGTGGGTCACAGGCACCTCGTGGTCTGGTACGCGGCCGGCCCGGCGGGCCGATCGGTCCGGTCCGGGGTGGTCAGGGGACCTGCTCACTCTAGTCCGCGTCCGCGGGGGCCTCCGTTGTAGAACTCCTACAAATTCCGTGCCCGGGGGCGGGGGACGCCCGGCGGGCCTCAGCCGACTTGGCCGAGGACCACCTTCCAGGGGCGGACGGTCCGCTCGGTGACCACCCCGTGGCGCACCAGCGGGTCCTCGTCGGTGAGCCGCTCGACCGTCGCGGCGTCCTCGGCGGCGAAGACCAGCAGCGCGCCCGGCGCCCCGTCGTCGTCGTAGGGGCCGGACGCGAGCAGCTGTCCCTGAGCCACGAGCCCGCCGAGGTACTCCCGGTGCTCGGGGCGGCGGGCGGCCAGGACGTCGGCGGGTCCCCCGTAGACGTAGGTGACGGCGAACGTCGTGCGGTTCTCGGCTGCGCTCACGGTGGCTCCTGAGGGTCGTGCCGCGGTCCCCGCCGGCCGGACGGGACCGTCCAGCCGGTTCCCGGGGAACCGGGCTACTACTGTGGATGTGGTCCGAACACTACGCGGACGGCGCCCGGCCCGACAGCACCGACCGCCCGGCCACCGGCCGAGGCGGACGGCCGGCCCGCCACGACCGGCCTGTGCCGTACCGGCCCGCCACGACCGACCCGAGGAGAACCGTGCCCGACCCCCGCGCCGCCGACCTGCGGGAGCCCGCCGTGCTCGCCGCCCTGGCCGACCTCGGGCTGGGACGGATCGACGTCCTCGACGAGGTCGGCTCCACGAACGAGCACCTGACGGCCGCCGTCGCCCGGCAGGCGCGCGGGTCCGGCCCGGACCGGCCGTGGACCGACCTGTCGCTGGTGCTCACCGGGCACCAGAGCGCCGGGCGCGGCCGGCTGGACCGGGTGTGGACCACCGAGCCCGGCACCGCGCTGACCTTCAGTGTCCTGCTCCGCCCGGCCGACGGGCGGGGGCGGCCGCTGCCCACCCGGCACTTCCCCTGGCTGACGCTGCTGATGGCCGCGGCCGTGGTGGACGCCCTGGACGGGCTCGCGGCGGCCGGGGCCCGGATCAAGTGGCCCAACGACGTCCTGCTGGACGGGCGCAAGGTGGCCGGCCTGCTCGCCGGCCTCGTACTGGACGGCGGGGGCCCGCCGGCGGTGGTCCTGGGCACGGGGATCAACGTGGCCCAGGAGGAGCTGCCCGTGGACACGGCCACCTCCGTCCGCCGCGCCACCGGCCGCGACGTGGGGCGGGCCGCCGTGCTGCGGGCCGTGCTGGCCGGGTTCGTCCCCGACTACCGGCGGTTCTGCGTGGACCCGGCCGCCGCCGTGGGCCCCGGCGGGGCCCTGCGCGGGCGGATCACCGAGCGGATGGAGACCCTGGGCCGCACCGTGCGCGCCGAGCTCCCCGGCGGGGCCGCGCCCGTCACGGGCACCGCGACGGGCCTGGGCGAGCACGGCGGTCTGCTGGTGCGCGGACCCGGCGGCACCCGGCGCGAGGTGACGGCGGGCGACGTGGTGCACCTGCGCCCGGCCCCGGACGCCCCCGGGACGGTCTGAGCGTGCCCGCCCGTCCCGCCCTGCAGCCCGGGGAGCGCGTGCTCGTGTCCACGCGGGCCCACGGCGCCCGGCTGACCCGGCCGTTCCTGGTGCTGCTGCTCACGGTGTTCGCGCTGTCCTTCGCCCAGCGGGCCCTCGAGCTGCGCTGGCGTCCCGTCGCGGAGCCGTGGCTCACCGTGCACGCAGGGGTGGAGCTCACGCTTCTGGTCGCCGCCGGCTGGGTGGTGGTCCGCAGCTGCCTGCGCCCGCTCCTGCGCTGGTGGCGCACCCGCTACGTGCTCACCACCCGCCACCTCGTGCTGCTGCGCCCCGGCGGGGCCCGGCGGACCGTGTCGCTGCCCCTGCACCAGCTGCGCCGGGTCTCGGTGGAGCGCCGGCGCAGCCCGGCCCTGGGCCGGCGCGACGGGCGTGTCGTGGCCGACTTCGGGCCCCTCGGCGGCCTGCGCCTGGAGTCCGCCCCGGAGGCGCAGCGCCTGGCCGGGCTGATCCGCCGGGCCGCCGAGGACGAGTGGGCGGCCGGCGGCGGCGCCGGGGAGCCGGGATCCGGCGGGGGTGCGCCGGGGCCGCGTCCCACTAGAGTGGACCGCGACGCGGTCGTGGCACCACGCCCGGGCCCGTCCGCCGCCCCGCGCCGACCGTGGAGCCGGCGGACCGTCCACCAGGAACAGGAGTGACGTGTGGCGAGTGAGGACCCGCAGAGCCAGGAAGAGCCGGAGCTCGGCCCCCAGACGGCGCAGCTGAACCTGAACCTGCACAATCCCGTCCAGGCCAACCTCTACCGCTCGGACGAGTCCAAGGCCGCCGTGCAGGCCCTCGAGCAGACCCTGCTGGGCTCCGAGCGGGACCTGCGCCGCCGGGAGGCCGCCCGCCGCGGCGGCCTGTCCCTGCTGTCCGCGCGGAAGGTGTGGCGGGCCCTGGGCTTCCCCAACCTCTCCGACGACGACCTGTGGTTCACCGAGCAGGACTCCGAGGCCCTGCGGGTGCTGTCCACCATGGTGCTCGAGGAGAAGGTCACCGAGGAGGCGGCCCTGTCCCTGGTGCGCTCGATCGGGCAGATGACCGACCGCATGGTGGTGTGGCAGGTCGAGGCGCTCGTCGAGGACATGGTGGTCCACCGGGGCATGACCGACGCCGCCGCCCGCCGGCAGCTGCTGCACCTGCTCCCGGACCTCATCGACGCGATCGAGAACCTGCTGGTCTACTCGTGGCGGCGGCAGATGAACGCCGCCGTGCAGCGGCTGGCGATGCGTGTGGAGCGCCCGGACGGCTCGACCGCCACCGGTCCCACGTCCGACGACGGGGCGTCCTCGATCCTCCCGCTCGCCCGCGGGGTGGGCTTCGCGGACCTGGTCTCCTACACCTCGCTGTCCCGGCAGATGAACGAGCGGACCCTGGCGAACCTCGTGCAGCGCTTCGAGAACCGCTGCGCCGAGGTCATCGCCGTGGGCGGGGGCCGGCTCATCAAGACCATCGGGGACGAGGTCATGTTCCTGGCCGAGACCCCCGAGGGCGGGGCCCAGATCTCCCTGGCCCTGGCCCGCGCCATCCGGGACGACCCCGAGCTCCCGCAGGCCCGCGTGGCCTTCGTCTGGGGCCGCGTGCTGCCGCGGCTCGGGGACATCTACGGCCCCACGGTGAACCTCGCCTCCCGGCTCGTGTCGCTGACCGAGCCCGGCTCCGTGCTCGTGGACGCCTCGACCGCCGCGGTGCTCTCCGGCGACGACCGCTTCATCCTCCTGCCGCAGCCCACCCGCAACGTGCGGGGCTTCGGCGACGTCCAGCCCGTCGCGCTCTCCCAGGGCGCCGGTCCCGGGCTGGAGGTCGACTTCGAATGAGCGCACCCCTCGTCATCCGCGCGGGCGCATCCACGGACCGGGGCCTGCGCCGGGAGTCCAACGAGGACGCCCTGGTGGTCACGGCCGCGATGTGCGCCGTGGCGGACGGCATGGGCGGGCACGAGGCCGGCGAGGTGGCGAGCGCCCTGTGCGTGCGGACCCTCGGGGCGTCCCCCCTGTTCCAGCTGGAGGACTTCCGGGACTTCCCGGTCCTCGAGCCGGAGCCGCCCCGGGACATCGCCCGGTTCCGCGCCGTCGTGGAGCGCGAGCTGCGCCTGGACCCCGAGATCCCCGATGACGCGATCGAGGCCGTCCGCCGCGTCCGCTCCGTGCTGTGGCAGGCGGACCAGCACATCCAGCACGCCGTGGAGGGCCGGGCGGGCACCACCGTCACCGGCGTGTGGCTGCTGCCCGTCGACGGGCGCATGCTGTGGGTCGTGTTCAACACGGGGGACTCCCGGACCTACCGGCTGGTCGCGCCCCAGCCCGGGGGGCGCGCCGGCGAGGGCGAGGGCGGGCCCCGGATCGAGCAGCTGACCGTGGACCACTCCGAGGTGCAGTACCTCGTGTCCATCGGGCAGCTCACCTCCGCGCAGGCGCTCGTGCACCCGCGCCGCAACGTGATCACCCGGGCTCTGGGCACCGGCCAGGTCTGGGAGCCGGACGTGTGGGTGCTGCCCGCCCGGCACGGGGACCGGCTGATGCTGTGCTCGGACGGGCTGACCAACGAGCTGAGCCCCGCCCACATGGCCCGGGTGCTCGCCTCGGTGCCCCACCCGAAGGAGGCGGCCGACGTCCTGCTGCAGGCCGCGCTGCGCACCGGCGGCCGGGACAACGTCACCGTCATCGTGGCCGACGCCGTGCAGCCGGGGGAGTACGCCCCCGGCTTCTGAGCCGCGCACCCCGGGCCGGCGGCGCGTCCTCCGGACGTCCCCCGAAGTGGGGGGCATCATGAAGTGTCACATGGAGGCCGTCCCCCACCTGCGCTGTTTACCTTTGAGAACATGGTCGTCTCGCGCCGCTCCTTCGTCCTCTCCGGTCTGGTGCTCGCCGCCTCCGGGGCCTTCGGGGGCGCCCTGGCGGAGCCCTCCTCCGGCCGGCGCCCGTTCGTGCTGTGGGGCTCCTCCTCGGCGGCCAGCGCGCTCCACCTGGACCGCCCGCGGGGCTTTCCCGCGGTGCGCATCGACGACCTGCTCTCGCAGCTGCTGGAGACGCGCGGGACCTCGCGCGCGGTCAGCGGCGACCGCTCGTGGCAGACCCTCTCGATGCGCAGCAGCGCCCATCCCTACCTGCCGCGGCTGGGCTCCGGCTACGGCGTGGGGCTGATCCCGGCCCACGGGCCGCTGGTGGTGCCCACCGTGGACGGCCGGGTGCCGAGCGCGCACCTGGAGATCCCGGGCACCGTCTCCGGGCTCCCGTGCACGATCCAGGCCGTGGGGCGGGACGAGGGCGAGGTGGTGCTGCGCCGGACGGTCCCCGGGGCGGCGCTCGAGGTGGCCCCCGCGCACACCGCACGGTGGCGCACGGCGCTGGAGGAGGAGCACCGGGGCCACGTCCACCTGCTGTGGACGGGCAAGAACAACATCGAGGACCCCGACCGGGTCCTCTCCGACACCCGCGCCGCCTGGCGGGTCGAGCCGCACGCGACCGTGGTGATGGGCCACTGGCACACCGCCGCCGACCGGCCCGGGGCCGCGGGGTGGGAACAGGTGCGCGGCGTCAACGCGGCCCTCCGGGCCGAGTACGGCGGCCGGTTCTACGACACCATGGCCGACCTGCGCGATCCCGCCCTGTGGTCCCTGCCCGGTCTGCGGCCCCACCGGATCGGCAGCTCGGGGGCGGACCGCCGGTGGCTGGAGCTGGGGCTGCCCCCGCGCTCGGTGGTCGCCGCGGACCGCCGGCACCTGAACGCGCTGGGCAACACGATCGTGGCCCACGGCCTGCACCGGCACCTGACCGGCCCGGCGGGTCTCTACTGACGGGCCCCGCGCGGCGGTCGCGGAGGTCATCTTCCGCCCACGGGCACCACCCTCTTGTCCCGAACGGCGCCCGGGCATAACATACAACCAAATGGTTGTAGAAAAAGAGTTGACGGACGAGCAGGTCGACCGCGTCTTCCGGGCCCTCGCGGACACGACGCGACGCGACATCGTGACGCGGGTGCTCCGCCAGGAGCAGTCGGTCTCCGCGCTGGCCGGGCACTACCGGATGAGCTTCGCGGCCGTGCAGAAGCACGTGGCGGTGCTCGAGCGGGCCGCCCTGATCACCAAGGAGCGCCGCGGCCGGGAGCAGGTGGTGCACGGCAACGTGGCCGCGCTGCGCCGGGCGGCCGGGCTGCTGGAGGACTACGAGAAGATCTGGCGCGGGCGTGCCCGTGCCATCGAGGACCTCCTCGCCGAGGAGGCACCCCCCGGGGACCGGGGGACCCAGTAGGAAGGGAGCAGGACATGCCGGTCATCGACGTGCACCAGGACACGGAGGCGCTGACCCTGACGTTCGTGGCGGAGTTCGCCGCGGACGTCGAGCGGGTCTGGCAGGTCTGGGCCGACCCGCGCCAGCTCGAGCGCTGGTGGGGGCCGCCCGAGTGGCCCGCCACCTTCGAGCAGCACGAGCTCGCCGAGGGAGGGCGGTGCCGCTACTACATGACCGGTCCGGACGGGGAGAAGGCCCGCGGCTGGTGGACGGTCACCGCGGTGGACCCGCCGCACCGGCTGGAGTTCGACGACGGCTTCGCGGACGAGGACGGCGAGCCGGACCCGACCCTCGGCGCCACCCACGGCGTGGTGACGTTCGAGGCCGTCGACGGCCGGACGCGGATGACCACGGTCTCGACCTTCGAGAGCGCGGAGCAGCTGGAGCAGATGTCGGCGATGGGCATGGAGGAGGGCATGCGGCAGGCCATGGGCCAGATCGACGGCCTCCTCGCCGGCGCCGTCTCCCGCTGAGCCGCCTGCCGCTCGGCGGTCCGGGGCCCTCCGGCAGCGGGGGGCCGGGCCGGACGACGACGGCGCCGCCCCGGGTCTCCGGGGC
>NZ_JBHVDI010000108.1:0-12952 GCF_042802875.1 Kocuria sp. NPDC057446
GGCGGCTGACCGCCCGGTTGCGCACGGGCCGGTCGATGCGCCGGCGCCGCCGGCGCCCGGACCAGCGGGCCCCGCGGTTCGTGGCCCCGGGGCTGGTGATCGATCGGCGCCCGGCCGTGGTCGAGGAGCGGGTGCGGATCGGCGATTGGGAGGGTGACCTCATCGTGGGGGCGAAGGGACGCTCGGCGATCGGGACGCTGGTGGACCGCACCAGTCGCTACGTGCGCCTGGTGCACCTGCCGCACGGCCACGCCGCGCAGGCGCTGACCGATGCTCTGGAGGTACTGGTGGCGGACCTGCCGCAGCCGGCGCGGCGGACGTTGACCTGGGATCAGGGGTCGGAGATGGCCCGCCACGACCTGGTGGCTGCCTGGTTCAGCGAGGGCGTGTACTTCGCCGCCCCGGCCAGTCCGTGGATGCGGGGGTCCAACGAGAACATGAACGGACTACTGCGCCAGTACTTCCCGAAGGGCACGGACCTGAGCGGGCACACCGCCGGGGATCTCGCCAGAGTGGAGCTGTTGCTCAACACCCGTCCGCGGAAGGTGCTCGGTTGGGCAACACCGGCCACCGTGTTCACCGCGAAAATGTCATGCTGAAACCAGGCCGGTGTTGCGACGAGCTGTTGAATCCGCCTGCCGCCACGGGGTCAGTTTTCACGTGCCGTCGACACCCCGCTGCCGCAGTTCTCCCCGCCCGGGGCCGAAGCCCTGCACGTCGTGGCGGTCATGGGCGGGACTGGGGCGGAGGCCATCGGGACCTCTGTGGTCCTGGCGACCCTGACCGTCCACACCCCGGCCACCCGGCTCATCCGCCGCACGGTGATCCGCCCGGTCGACCGCGCCTCCGGGACCGTCTTCATGGCCCTCGGGCTGACGACCACCGTCCCCGTCCTGACCTCGTGGGTCCGACCGACGCGGAGGAGCGTCCTGCACAGCTACGTAGTTGCACCCTGGAATGCGACCGGAGCGGCACGATCACAGCCTCTAGGACGCCGTCGGGCGACCCGATCCTGGCGCGGACACCAGATGCGAGGATGAATGCGTCTGCCCCCGCAGCAGGGCGCTGGGCATCCTCGAAGTGCGGGGATGGAGCGCGGCTCGTGCGGACGGCCTCGAAGGGCCCGGAGCACACGACAGGGCCCCGGGAGGATCTCTCCTCCCGGGGCCCTGTCTGACGGACCTGCCGCTCAGCGCACGAGTTCCCGGTCCTGGGATCCGCCGGTCAGGGCGTCGGCCTCGTGGTGGTGGTGGGCCGCTTCGAGCTCGGCCGGCGTCACCGGCGCCACACGGTCCTCGAAGAAGAACCGGCTGACCCGCTCACGCGTCTTCTCGGCGCGCGTGATCTTGCCCTTGGCGTTGGGCTGCGCGGGCAGAACCTCGTAGTTCGGCATGTCGACGAGACGGTAGCGCTTGTACTCGTCGAGCGGCTCGTGAACTTCGATGAACTCGCCGTGGGGCAGCTGCTGCACCCGACCGGTCTCGCGACCGTGGAGCACGATCTCGCGATCCTTGCGCTGCAGTGCCAGGCAGATGCGCCGGGTGATCACGAACGCCAGGATGGGCCCGAGGAAGTACAGGGCGCGCAGCCAGTACAGGACGTCGTTCACGGCCAGGTTGAAGTGCGTGGCGATGAGATCGCCGCTGCCCGTGACGAGCTGCACGGTGTAGAAGGTCACGCCGGCGGCGCCCATGGCGGTGCGGAACGGCGCGTTCCGCGGACGGTCGAGGAGGTGGTGCTCCCGGTCGTCCTTCGTCACCCACCGCTCGATCCAGGGCCAGGCGGCCATCAGACCGAAGAGCACCGCGAGCGGCATCATCGGGAGCAGGACGTTCATGGGGAGCGAGATGCCCCAGAAGGTCCACTCCCAGTTGAACGGCCAGGTACCGGGCATCAGGCGGACGGCGCCGTCGGTGAAGCCCATGTACCAGTCGGGCTGCGAGCCGGCCTGGACGGGGGACGGATCGTACGGGCCGTAGTTCCAGACGGCGTTGATGGTGGTGGTGGCCGCCATGAGCGCCATGATGCCGAACACGATGAAGAAGAAGCCGCCGGCCTTGGCCGCGTAGACGGGACCCACGGGGAAGCCGACCACGTTGTTCTCGGTGCGGCCGGGGCCGGGGAACTGGGTGTGCTTGTGGACCACGACCATGAACAGGTGGACCACGATCAGCAGCAGGATGATCGCGGGGATGACCAGCACGTGCAGGATGTAGAGCCGCGCGATGATGTCGTGCCCGGGGAACTCGCCGCCGAACAGGAACATCGACAGGTAGGCGCCCACGATGGGCATGGCCTTCAGGATCGCGTCGGCGATGCGCAAACCGTTGCCGGAGAGCACGTCGTCGGGGAGGGAGTAGCCGGTGAAGCCGGCCACGATCGCGAGCAGGAAGAGCGCGACGCCGACGAGCCAGTTCAGCTCGCGGGGGCGACGGAACGCCCCGGTGAAGAACACGCGGAGCATGTGCACGGACACGGCCGCGGCGAAGACCAGCGCGGACCAGTGGTGGATCTGGCGCAGGAAGAGACCGCCGCGGATGTCGAACGAGATGTCGAGCGTCGACGCGTAGGCGGCGGACATCTCCACACCCTGCATCGGGACGTAGGAGCCTTCGTAGTCCAGGGCCGCCATCGACGGCTCGAACCACAGGGCCAGGAACGTGCCGGAGAGGAGCAGGATGACGAAGGTGTAGAGGGCCACCTCGCCGAACATGAAAGACCAGTGGTCGGGGAAGATCTTCCGGCCGAACTCCTTGACCATCGGGGACACGCCGACACGGGTGTCGACGAAGTTCGCGATCCGGCCGGTGCCCGTCTGGGGCCTGTACTCGTAATCAGTGGACGTTGACATCAGTTCGCCTCACCCTGCATCTCTTCGATATGGGTACCCCGCTGGGAGTAGGTCGGACCGACCGGCTCCTGGAAGTCGCTGCGGGCCACGAGGTAGCCCTCGTCGTCCACGGTGATCGGCAGCTGGGGAAGGGGCCTGGAAGCCGGCCCGAAGATGACCTCGCACTCGTTGGTGAGGTCGAACGTGGACTGGTGGCACGGGCAGAGCAGGTGGTGCGTCTGCTGCTCGTAGAGGGCGACCGGGCAGCCGACGTGCGTGCAGACCTTCGAGTAGGCGAAGATGCCGTCGACGTTCCAGTCGGCTCGTTCGGGGGAGACGTTGACGGTCTCCGGGTCCAGGCGCATGAGCAGGACCACGGCCTTGGCCTTCTCGTCCAGATACCCGTCGTTGTGCCCGAACTGGCTCAGGTTCTCGGGCAGCACGTGGAACGTGGAGCCCAGCGTGACGTCCGAGGCCTTGATGGGCGTGCCCGAGGGGTCCCGCACGAGTCGGACTCCCTCGTCCCACAGGGTCCTCGTGAGGACGCGCAGATCGGTGGGTCCGAGATCCCGGAGCAGACCGACGAAGGGCAGGGGAGCGAGGACGGCCGCGCCGATGAGGGTGTTGCGCAGCAGCGGCCGGCGCTTGATCCCCGACTCGTCGTAGATCGTGGTCAGGATGCCCTGCGCCTCGGCGCGCTGCTCCTCCGTGCGCACGGCATGCCGTTCCTCGACCAGCTCGTGGTCCGGCATGAGGGTGCGGGCCCAGTGGACGACGCCCAGGCCGATGCCGAACATGGCCAGCGCGATGCCCAGTCCGAGCAGGAGGTTCTGCAGCTGCAGAGCCCGTGTGGGATCGGTGTTGGTGACGTCGTAGATGGGGCCGTCCACGCGGATGCCGAAGTATCCGACGAAGAACAGGATCGATCCGATGATCGAGAGCAGGAACAGCAGGACGACCTGCCGTTCGGCGCGCTTGGCGGACCTGGAGTCGACGTCCGTCAGGCGCGGGCGGTGCGGAGGCAGTCCGGGGTCGGGGAAACGCTCCATCGCCGTGGTGCCCGTAGTGGCAACGGTTCCCGTCTGGGGGGTGCCGTCACTGTGGCTTCCCATGTGGTCCCTCATTCTTCTCTTGGTGCAGTTGATCGTAGCTTGGAGGTCCGACATCCGCTGCCGGCGCGGAGCGTCAGGCGGAGCGCGAGGTGAGCCAGACGGTGAACCCGATGATGACGGCGAGTCCGATGGTCCAGACGAACAGTCCCTCCGACACCGGGCCGAGGTTGCCCAGGCCGAAGCCGCCGGGGTTGGGGCTCTCCTCGAGGGTCTTCAGGTAGGTGATGACGTCCCGCTTCTCCTCAGGAGTGATGTTCGCGTCGTTGAACACGGGCATGTTCTGCGGCCCCGTCTGCATGGCCGTGTAGATGTGCTTCTCCTCGACGCCCATCACCGTGGGTGCGTACTTGCCGCGGGTCAGCGCGCCACCGGCACCGGCCGCGTTGTGGCACATGGCGCAGTTGGCGAGGAAGACCTTGGCACCGTTGGCGGCGTTGCCCTGGGTGACGTCCAGGTACTGCTCCTCCGGGAGACCCGGGCCGGCGCCGAAGCCCGCCACGTAGGCGGCCATCTGGCGGACCTGGTCGTCGTTGAACTGGACCGCCTTCTGCTCGGCCTGGGGGCCGTTGGCCTGCATGGGCATGCGGCCGGTGCCCACCTGGAAGTCGACGGCGGCGGCACCGACGCCGACGAGCGACGGGCCCGAGGGGGTCCCGGCGCCGTCGAGGCCGTGGCAGGTGGAGCAGTTCGCGACGAACAGCTTCTCGCCCTCCTCGATGTCCTGCGCGGTGTAGGACTCGGTCTGGGCCCTGGCCTCGTTGGTGGTGGTGGCGACTGCGTAGAGCCCACCGCTGAGGAGCAGGGCCAGGACCATCAGTACCAGGACGGCCAGAGGGTGGCGCCGCTGCTGCGAAAGTGCCTTCACGTCAAACGTTCCTTTAACTCGGTGTTGGGTTGCTTGGTGCGTCCGCAGGACGGCGCGGCCTACCGGAGGAAGTAGACCACGAGGAACAGCACGATCCAGACGACGTCCACGAAGTGCCAGTAGTAGGACACGACGATGGCGGAGGTGGCCTCGAAGTGGCCGAACCGCTTGGCGACGAAGGCACGGCCCATGATGAACAGGAACGCGATGAGACCGCCGGTCACGTGCAGTGCGTGGAAGCCCGTGGTGATGTAGAAGGCGGAGCCGTAGGAGTTGGCCGGGATGCTGATGCCGTGGGCGACCAGCTCGGCGTACTCGAAGGACTGCACCGCCACGAAGACCGCGCCCATCAGGAACGTCAGGGCGAACCACTCGACCATGCCCCACCGGCGGACGTCGAACACGCCGCCGGTGCGGCGGGGTTGGAGGCGCTCGGCCGCGAAGACGCCGAACTGGCAGGTCACCGAGCTCAGCACCAGCACGATGGTGTTGGCGAGGGCCAGCGGGATGTTGAGCTTGGCGGACTCCTCGGCCCAGAGCTCCGGGGAGGTGGAGCGCAGGGTGAAGTACATGGCAAAGAGGCCGGCGAAGAACATCACCTCGGAAGCGAGCCACACGATGGTGCCCACTGAGGTGAGGTTGGGTCGGTTGATCGACCCGCCTACCGGCTTGGCTGGGGTATGGGTTGCAGTCGTCACAGAGACATTATGTCGCCAAAACTCCCGGTGGACCAACCACGGGCGGGGCCGGGCGGTTCGCGTGTCCGGAAGCCCGGCGTGCCCGCTGACGTGGCGTGCCGTGCCGACCCGTGCCCGGGGCCCGGGTGGACACGGATCCGGGCGCTCCGGGAGGCGGGGTGCGATCCCTGTCACACGGACCCGACCGGGTGTCACGCAGCCCGGGAGCCGTGCTCGCCGTTCCGGCGGCGGGCGATACGATCGGGAGCGTGAACACGACGACACCGACGACCGCACCGCACTTCGAGTGGCCGGACCTGATCACTGCCCTGATCGCCGGCACCGACCTGACCCGCGACCAGGCCTACTGGGCCATGGACACGATCATGTCGGGCGAGGTGTCCGACGTCGTCATCGCCGGCTTCCTCGTGGCGCTGCGGGCCAAGGGGGAGACGGTCGAGGAGCTGACCGGCCTGGCCGACGCCATGGTCGGCAACGCGCGGCCCGTCGACATCCCCGGCCCGGCCCTGGACATCGTCGGGACCGGTGGCGACCGGCTCTCCAGCGTGAACATCTCCACGATGTCCGCCCTCGTGTGCGCGGGCGCGGGCGCGAAGGTCGTGAAGCACGGCAACCGGGCGTCGTCCTCGAAGTCGGGCTCCGCCGACGTCCTGGAGGCGCTCGGGGTCCGTCTCGACCTGCCGGTCGAGACGGTCGAGTCCGCGGCCCGGCACGTGGGCATCACGTTCCTCTTCGCCCAGACCTTCCACCCGTCGATGCGTTTCGCCGCGGCGGCCCGGTCGCAGCTGCGCGTGGCCACCGCCTTCAACTTCCTGGGGCCCATCACGAACCCGGCGCGCGTCGAGGCGTCCGCCATCGGCGTGGCCGACCGCTCGCTGGCGCCGCTGATCGCCGGCGTCTTCGCGACCCGCGGCGACCGTGCTCTCGTCTTCCGGGGCGGGGACGGTCTCGACGAGCTCACGGTGACCGCGTCCTCCGAGGTGTGGGAGGTCCGCGACGGGCGGGTCGACCACCACGACCTCGAGCCCCTCGACCTGGGCATGCCCCGGGCCACCATCGAGGACCTCCGGGGGCAGGACGCCCGCTACAACGCGGGTGTCGTCGAGCAGGTCCTGGCGGGGGAGAAGGGGCACGTGCGCAACGCCGTGCTGCTCAACTCCGCCGCCGGGCTCGTCGCCTTCGATCCCGCCGCGGAGGGCTCCTTCCCGGACCGGCTGGCCGCGGCGGTGCGGCGTGCCGAGGAGGCGATCGACAGCGGGGCCGCCCGTGCCGTGCTGGACCGCTGGATCGCCCACACCACGGACTGAGGCGTCCGCCGGCGGAGACGGTCGCGGACGGACCTCGACGACGGAGGCCGGTGGGGCGAGCTCCCCACCGGCCTCCCGCCGTCCGCGCACCGGGTCGCCGCGCCGCTGTCCTGCCGGGCAGGCCGCCGGAATCCGGTCGGCGGGGACTTGTCGGCGGAGACCCGTTGGCGGCGACCCGTCAGCAAGGACCGGTCAGTCGATGCCGAGCGAGAAGGCGGCCTCCAGGTCGTGCTTGCTGTACGTGCGGAAGGCGATGTTGGTGTTCGTGCCCACGACGCCCTCGACCTTGGAGAGCCGGTCGGCGATGACGTCCGCGAGGTCCTCGTGCCGGTGCACGCGCACCATGGCGATGAGGTCCCAGTCGCCCGTGACGGAGTACACCTCGCTGATGCCGGGGATGTCGGAGATCTGCTCGGCGACCTCGGGGATCCGGTCGGCGGAGGTCTTGATGAGGACGATGGCGGTGAGCATGGAGCACCTTTCTCGGGAGGGTGGTACAGGGCCGGTGCGGCGGTGCGGATCAGTCCGATCGACGGGAACGATTCGCGCGCAGCGCCGTGACGAGGGCTCGCGGACCCAGCAGGAAGGCGCCGAGCACACCGAGCGTGACGAGCACGAAGCTCGGCGCCGTGCCCTCGCCGGCGACAAGGCGCAGCCCCATGCCCACGGCCACGGTCGTGATCCACAGTGCGACGCCCGGCGGCCCGACGGAGAACGGCGCGCGGCGCACGCGCCACACGAGCCAGCCCAGGAGGAGTCCGGTGAGGAACGGCCACGCGGTCACCAGAATTCCCGCGGCGTCCAGGGCGTGCGTGCTGCGTCCCAGCCCGGCGAAGAGGAGGACGAGCAGCACGTCCGTGCTCAGCGCGACCTGCCACGGGCCGGGGCCCGTGGTGCGTTGCTCCGGACGGGCGGTGAGGGGGGCCGACGTGTGCATGCTCGCAGTCTAGTGCGGCCTCGGCGGACCGCGACCCGACTGCGGAGGAGCTTCAGGTGCATGTTGAAGGTTGAGACACCCGCGATGGAAAAGTCTCAACCTTCTACCGGTGGTCGAGAACTGCCGGCCAACACGTGCTGGACGGCAGCCGAGGATCCGAGACGGTCGCCGCCGGGTGGAACCGGCCGATCACGGCCGACTCCTCGCGTCCAGAGTGTCCCTGGATCCGCCGATGCTGGCCGGGCGGGCCTGGGGGCCGGTGCCGCTCGAGTTCGCACCGTGGGCGGCAGGACGAACGGGACGGTGGTACAGAACGGGTGGGCGGAACCCGGAGGGGAGCCCTCCGTTCCGCCCACTTTACATAATGCCGATTATCGGCGTTTTGGAAAGGGGTCATGACCGGCCGTGTACGTCCCTCTGGTGGCACGTCCTCGCGCTGCTGCCCGGCGACGTCCCGTCGACCGTCCGCGGGTCACGCCGTGGTGGGTCGACGGCCGCCGACGGAACGCACGGGCGCGGTCCGGCCTGGTGCCGCGGTGCCGCGCCACGACGGCGCCGGACGGTGTGGTCGAGACCGCCCCGCGCCGCGCGCCGGCATCGTCGGCACGCGGCGCTGTCCGTACGGCCGCTCCCGGACGGCCCATGGTCCGCCGCCGGCGTGACGCTCGTGCCGGCCGCGGCAGACGCTCCTTTCCGGGCAACCGAGGTGCACCCGTTGATCTCCAAATGTTGCGCCGCCCCGCCTCCGTTCTTGTGGCCACTTGTGGGGGAAATGCGCCGCAGAGGCCCTTCGGGCTCCACCCCGCCGATACGCTCGCCGTGGCCGAGCCGAATTCGCATCGGCAAATCAGGGGTTCATGGGAGGACATTCGTGGGACGACAGAACTGTGTGACGGCGACGAGCGGCCGGGGGCGCCGGCTGGTGACCTCCGTGCTGGCGCTGTCGGTGCTGGCCCTGGCCGGCTGCGGACAGGACGAGGGCTCGGACGCTCCGCCCGCGGTCGCCTCCGGATCGGTGGCCCTCTCCCCCTCGCACGGCGGCCTGCAGGGCGGGAACATGGTCCTGGCGGACACCGGTGGGGACGTCGACGGCCCGGTCACCGTCCGCTTCGGCGAGTCGGAGGTCGAGTGCGAGTTCGACGACCGCTCGGCCCGCCACGCCTGCGTGGCCCCGGCCCGCGGCACGCCGGGCACGGTCGAGGTCTCCTTCGCCTCCGGCGGCAGCGACATCGGGGAGAAGACCGCCTACACCTACACCACGCAGGGCACGCAGGACATCCCCGTGCTGACCGTGGACACCGAGACCGTGCGGCGCAACGCCGAGGACATCCGGGCGGACTTCCCCTCGAACGTCCAGCTGGGTGCGGTGCTCAAGAACGGTGAGCCCGTGGACGTCTTCGGGAAGGTCATCGAGGAGGCCGCCGACGTGGACTACGTCTTCGTGCCGAAGCTCGACGACGCCATCGCACTGCGCGAGGCCGGCGTCGAGGCGAAGATCGCGGTCCTCTACGTCGCCCAGATCGAGGACATCCCCCTGCTGATGCACTACGACGTCGAGGTCGCCGCCACGGATCCCGCCTGGGTCGAGAAGGCCGAGCAGGTGCTGTCCACGACCGGTGGGACGCTGAAGGTCCACCTGTGGGTCGACACGGGCATGGGTCGTGAGGGCGTGGTGCCGGAGGAGGCGCTCCCCCTGGCCCGGGCCGTCGAGGACGCCCCGCACCTGGAGCTCGCCGGCATCGCGACGCACTTCTCCACCGTCACGGCGGAGGACAAGGACGCCATCGAGCGCAACGACACCGCCAACACCACGGTCGCCCAGAAGAACCGCTTCGACGGCGCGGTGGCGGCGATCCGCGACGCAGGCCTGGGACAGGACGCGCTGATCCACGCCGGGGCCAGCGACGTCCTCGACCAGGAGATCGACTCCTTATACTACGACCTGCTGCGGATCGGCGGGATGTTCTTCGCCAGCAGCCCGCCGGAGACGAACCTCTACTCCTGGACCACGCAGCTGAGCCAGGTCAAGACGCTCCCCGAGGGCTGGTGCATCGACTACGGCTGCACCGACCCGACCACGTCGCCGAAGAAGGTGGGTCTCGTCCACCACATCCCGTCCCGGGAGAACGACCTCACGTTCACGGTCGGCGGCAAGCAGGTCCCGGTGCTGCTCGACCACGGTACGGTCCTGACCCTCGACCTCTCCGAGGTCCCGGAGGCGGTCACCGGCGACGAGGTCGAGATCGACTTCAGCGCGGAGGCCTTCCACGTGCTCGACGCGACGGCCCCGCTGCCGGTCACGACCAGCGGCGGGTGAAGGACTCCGTCCGGAGTCGGCCGACCGAGTCGTCGACGTCGTGGTCCAGCACGAGGTCGGCGTGGAACTCCCGTGCCAGCTCGCGCGTGCGGGCGGCCCTGCGGGCGGAGGTGCCCGGCCGGACGGTGAGGTCCACGTAGACGACGGGACGGCCGGAGAACTCCTCGAGCCGGGTCCGCAGGACCTCCGCACGGTCGTCGTCCGGCGCGCAGCGGCCGGTGCCGAGCAGGACGACGGCGCGTTCGAAGTCGGGCTCGGCGGGGACGCCCCGGGCGATCATGGCAGGCAGCCGCGACTGCAGGGCCGAGAGGCCGACGACGGCGGTCGCGGTCCCGGCGAGCCAGGCGCCAGCGGCGGAGACCGCCACCGAGGTGATGAGCTTCACGGATCTCCTCCTCCCGCTGACCGGGGACCGGCGGTCTGGGACCCCGCGGCGGACGCCGGGCCGGGTCGACGGGCGGCGGCCTCCTGCGGTCCCCGGTGGACCCGGTGCCACCACCGTAGACATCCCAACGTCCCCGGAACGGCGCCTATTCCGGGGACGCCCGGGGCGGTCCGCCGCCACGCCGGTCCAGCGTCCTGTCAGGCCCGTGGGGCAGAATGGGAACCATGGCGGGGGCGCCCTCGCGGAAGCGGATCGGAAGGCCGGGGACGAACATGTGGGAGTGGCTGGTCGAGAACTCGTGGGTCCTGTGGCTGATCGCCGTGATCGGGCTGGCGGCCATCGAGATGCTGACCCTGGACTTCCTCTTCCTGATGATGTCCGCCGCCGCGCTGCTGGCCTTCGCGGTGAGCTGGGTGACGGACAACTTCGTGCTCCAGGTGGTGACCTTCGCCCTCGCCTCGGTGCTGCTCATCTTCGTGGTCAGACCGGTGGCGCTGCGCCGCCTCAACCGGTCCGCGCCCGGGACCGCCTCCAACGCCGCCCGGCTCATCGGCCTCCCCTGCCAGGTGCTGGACCCGGTGACCGGCCGCAGCGGGCTCGTGCGGCTGGAGGGCGACACCTGGAGCGCCCGCTCGGTCACCGGCGAGCAGCTGCCCCCCGGCGCCGACGTCTTCGTCCACGACATCGAGGGCGCCACCGTCCTCGTCGCCCCGTTCCCCGCCCCGGCCGCCGACGGCGGACCGGCGCCGCGCCCGTCCTTCTGATTCCCACGACCGCTCCGGCGCGGCCTCCCCGCCGCCCGGAACGGCCCCACCGAAAGAGGCACCTGTGGACCTAGCCGTCATCGTCCTCCTCGTCATCCTGGTCATCCTGGTCTTCATCATCCTGCTGCGGTCGGTGCGGATCATCCCGCAGGCCCGGGCCGGCATCGTCGAGCGCCTCGGCAAGTACCAGAGCACCCTCAACCCGGGCCTGCACTTCCTGATCCCCTTCGTGGACCGGCTCCTGCCGCTGATCGACCTGCGCGAGCAGGTCCAGTCCTTCCCGGCGCAGTCCGTGATCACCGAGGACAACCTCGTGGTCGGCATCGACACCGTGGTCTACTTCCAGGTCATGGACCCGCGGGCCGCGACCTACGAGATCGTCGACTACATCCAGGCCGCCGACCAGCTGACGTCGGCGACCCTGCGCAACGTCGTGGGCGGGCTGAACCTGGAGGAGGCGCTGACCTCCCGCGACAAGATCAACGCCGAGCTGCGCGGCGTCCTGGACTCCACCACGGGACGCTGGGGCATCCGCGTGTCCCGGGTGGACATCAAGGAGATCACTCCCCCGCCGTCCATCCAGGACTCGATGGAGAAGCAGATGCGCGCCGAGCGGGAGCGCCGCGCGGTGATCCTCACGGCCGAGGGCGACAAGCAGTCCCGGATCCTGATGGCAGAGGGCCAGCGGCAGGCGGCCATCCTCTCCGCGGAGGGCGAGGCGAAGGCCGCGATCCTTCGCGCCGACGGCGAGGCCCAGGCCATCCGGAAGGTCTTCGACTCCATCCACCGGGCTCGTCCGACGCAGAAGCTGCTGGCCTACCAGTACATCCAGACCCTGCCCAAGGTCGCCGAGGGCAGCGCCAACAAGGTGTGGATGATCCCCGCCGAGCTCGGCGACGCCCTGCGCGGCGTGGGCGACTTCCTCTCCCGCCCCGACGAGGACGGCCAGGGCCCGGAGCGGACCTGGTCCGACGCCGACGACGAGCCGGGTCCCGAGCACGCCGACGAGCCGCTCGTGACGCCCGAGGCGGTCCGGGTCACGGAGGAGGACCTCCAGCCCAACCTGGAGCGCACCACGGTCGACCCAGACGAGTTCACGATCCCCCGCCCCTCGACGATCGACCCGGACGCCCCCGTGCGCCTCGACGACCCCATGCCCCCGCAGGACGGCCCGGAAGCCCGCTGACCCGGCGGACCGGCCCGGGAGCACGGGAGGTCGCTCCGGGGCCGGTCCGGGGAACAACCCCGGCAGCGTGCGCGTTGCACCCAACGGATCCCGGGTCCCCCGACCCGCCGTCAGCCCGAGCGTGCGCCACGGCCGTGGCCACCGTCAGTTATGGAGGAACCACCACAATGAGCGATCGCAGCCTCAGGGGAATGCGTCTGGGCTCCCAGTCGATGGAGACGGAGGCCGGTGTCGAGCCGGCTCCGCGCCAGCGCGTCGAGTACCGCACCGCGGACGGCGAGAAGGTCACGGTCACCTTCGCGGCGGAGGCGGAGATCCCGCCGGTGTGGGTCTCCAAGACCGGCAAGGAAGCGATCATCGTCAACGGCGAGAAGCCGGTGAACCCCAACGAGAAGCACCAGCGCACGCACTGGGACATGCTCCTGGAGCGGCGCAGCACGGACGAGCTGGAGGAGATCCTCGCCCAGCGCGTCGAGTTCTACCGGGAGAAGCACGCGATCTGATCGCCCTGCCCCGGAACGTGCGGAGGGCCCCACCCGATCGGGTGGGGC
>NZ_JBHVDI010000109.1:0-12892 GCF_042802875.1 Kocuria sp. NPDC057446
CCCCCGGGACGCGGCCGGCCGTCGTCGTGCCCCGGTGCGCCTGGTACGCACCGTCCAGGAAGGTGGTGCAGACTGGTCCTCGCCGTGCCGAGCGCACGGCCCCCGCCGTCCCCGGCGCCCGCCGGGGGCCCTCGACGATCCCGGGAGGTCCGACGGATGGGCGTCGCGCTGTTCCTCGTGGGCGTGCTGCTGGCCGCGGCCGCCATCGCGGTCTCCATCGCGCTCCACGAGATCGGCCACCTGGTGCCGGCCAAGCTCTTTGGCGTGCGGGTCACGCAGTACATGGTCGGCTTCGGGCGCACCGTGTTCTCCCGCCGGCGCGGCGAGACGGAGTACGGGCTCAAGGCGGTGCCGCTGGGCGGCTACATCTCGATGGTGGGGATGTACCCGCCGGCGCGGGCGGGCTCCACGGCCCGGGCCTCCAGCACCGGCGTGCTCCGGCAGCTGGCGGCCGAGGCCCGCAGCTCGACAGCCGGCCTGCCCGCCCCCGGTGAGGAGGACCGCGCGTTCTACCGGCTGCCCGTGTGGAAGCGGATCGTCATCATGCTCGGCGGCCCGGTGATGAACCTCCTGCTCGGGTTCCTTTGCCTGGCCGTGCTGCTCTGCGGGTTCGGGACCGCGACGCCCACCACGACGGTCGCGTGGGTCTCCGAGTGCGTGGTGGCCGCCGAGCGACAGGCCGCCGGGCAGACCGAGTGCCGCCCCGGAGACCCCCAGGCGCCGGCGAACGCCGCCGGGCTGCGCCCCGGGGACGTCGTCACGGCCGTCGGCGGCGCACCGGTCGCCTCCTGGGACGAGCTCACCGGCCGGATCCGGGACCGGGCCGGGGAGCGGATCCCGGTGACGGTCGAGCGGGACGGGCGGACCGTGACCACCGCGCTCACCCCGATCCTCTCGTCGCGCCCCGTGCTCGACGACTCCGGCGCCGCCGTCACCGGCGAGGACGGCACCCCCCGCTACGAGGAGGTCGGCTTCATCGGGATCAGCCCCACGAGCGAGCCCGTCCGGCAGCCCCTGACCGCGGTGCCCGGGGCGGTGCTCGACGGCCTGCGGCAGATCGCCGGGGTGGTTCTGCACCTGCCGCAGCGGATCTACGAGGTGGGGGAGGCGGCGTTCTCCGACGCGCCGCGGGACCCCGACGGCCCGATCTCCGTGGTGGGGGTCGGCCGGATCTCGGGGGAGATCGCCGCGCACGAGGAGATCGCGCTGCGGGACAAGTCGGCCTCCCTCGTGGGACTGATCGGCTCCGTCAACCTCGCCCTGTTCGTCTTCAACCTGCTCCCGCTGCTGCCGCTCGACGGCGGGCACGTCGCAGGGGCCCTGTGGGAGGCGCTGCGGCGGGGGAGCGCCCGGCTGCTCGGCCGGCGCGACCCCGGCCCGTTCGACCCCGCCCGCCTGCTGCCGGTGACCTATGCGGTGGCCGTGCTGATGATCGGGATGTCGGTGCTGCTGATCTACGCGGACATCGTCAAGCCGGTCCGGCTGTTCTGAGCCGGGTCGCGGGACCGGCATCCCGGCAGCGGCGCCCGGGAGCGCGTTCGGCGTGGGAGGAATTCCGCCCCGCCGCCGGGGAACCGCCCCGGAGCATGGGGCACAATGGGAACCGGTGCCGCTGCCCGGCCAGCGGGTCCCGGCACCACCGCTCCAGATCCTGCCCTCGAAATCCTCGGAGGAACTCCTTGACCCCGGTCAGCCTCGGCATGCCCGCCGCGCCCCAGCCCGTCCTCTCCCCGCGCCGGAGGACCCGGCAGATCCGGGTCGGGTCCGTGGGCGTCGGCTCCGACTCGCCGGTGAGCGTGCAGTCCATGACGACCACCCCCACCACGGACATCAACGCGACCCTGCAGCAGATCGCCGAGCTCAATGCCACCGGCTGCGACATCGTCCGGGTGGCGTGCCCGTCCCAGGACGACGCCGACGCCCTGCCGATCATCGCCATGAAGTCCCCGATCCCGGTCATCGCCGACATCCACTTCCAGCCGAAGTACGTCTACGCGGCCATCGAGGCCGGGTGCGCGGCCGTGCGCGTGAATCCGGGCAACATCCGCAAGTTCGACGACCAGGTCGGCCAGATCGCCCGCGAGGCCAAGGCGGCCGGGGTGTCCATCCGGATCGGCGTCAACGCCGGTTCCCTCGACCAGCGGATCATGGACAAGTACGGCAGGGCCACGCCCGAGGCGCTCGTGGAGTCCGCCGTGTGGGAGGCCTCCCTGTTCGAGGAGCACGACTTCCACGACTTCAAGATCTCCGTCAAGCACAACGACCCGGTCACCATGGTCCGGGCCTACCAGCTGCTCGCCGAGCGCGGCGACTGGCCCCTGCACCTGGGGGTGACCGAGGCCGGCCCCGCCTTCCAGGGCACCATCAAGTCCGCCACGGCCTTCGGCGCCCTGCTCTCCCAGGGCATCGGCGACACCATCCGCGTCTCCCTCTCGGCGCCACCGGTCGAGGAGGTCAAGGTCGGCAACCAGATCCTGCAGTCCCTGGGACTGCGCCCGCGCAAGCTCGAGATCGTCTCCTGCCCCTCGTGCGGCCGCGCGCAGGTGGACGTCTACACGCTCGCGGACGAGGTGACGGCCGGCCTGGAGGGACTCACCGTCCCGCTGCGGGTGGCCGTGATGGGATGCGTCGTCAACGGCCCGGGCGAGGCCCGCGAGGCCGACCTCGGGGTGGCCTCCGGCAACGGCAAGGGGCAGATCTTCGTCAAGGGCGAGGTCGTGAAGACCGTCCCGGAGGACCGCATCGTGGAGACCCTGATCGAGGAGGCCAACCGCATCGCCGCCGAGATGGAGACGGACGAGAACGGGGAGAGCACGGCGGGCAGCCCCGTCGTGAGCGTCGGCTGACGGGCCGGTGACGGTCGGGTGAGGACGCAGCGGAGGACGGCGCCGCGGCTGGTGCCGTCGGGGGAGGTCGATCCGGCCCAGCTGGACCGGCTGCTCGGGGCGGACCCGGTCGCCCACGCCTTCGTGGCCGCCCACGTCGAGTCCTACCGCGGCAGCAGGGGCTCGCGGGTCCCGCCGGTGATCGGCACCGCCGGACCGGACGGGGAGCTGACCGGGGCGTGCTGGGTGGGCACCAACGTGGTGCCCGTGGCCCTGGACGCCGCGGGCCTGGACCTCGTCGGAGGGCACCTGCGGCGGGGCGGGTCCCGGCACGCCTCCCTGTTCGGTCCCGCCGAGCTGGTGCTCGGGCTGTGGTCCCGGGTGGAGCGCTCCTGGCCCCGGCCCTTCGACCTGCGGCCGGTCCAGCCCCTGCTGGCCATCGACCGGGACCCGGGCGCCGCGGCGCACCCCGGCGTCCGGGTCGCGCGCCCCGAGGACCTGCCCGCCGTGCTCCCGGCGAGCGCGGCGATGTTCGAGGAGGAGGTCGGCTACTCCCCGTACACGGGCGGCGACCGCGGCTACCGGGACCGGGTCTCGGCACTCGTCGAGGCGGGCCGCTGCCTGGTGCTGACCGACGACGGGGGCCGGGTGGTGTTCAAGGCCGACCTCGGCTCGGTCGCCCGCGGGGTGGCCCAGGTGCAGGGCGTGTGGGTCGACCCCGCGCACCGCGGCCGGGGGCTGGCGGTGCCGTGCATGGCGGCCGCCGTGCGCCTCGCCCGCCGCAGCACCCCGGTGGTCAGCCTCTACGTCAACGACTACAACGCCCGGGCCCTCGCCACCTACCGCCGGGTGGGCTTCGAGCGGGTCGGGACCTTCGCCACCGTGCTCCTCTGAGCCGGCCGCGGACGCCGGACGCGGCGCGGTGGGCCCGGCGGGGGGTGTAGATTTGACCGGAATCAACGGCGCCGTCGGCGCCGCCCACCCTCTCGACGCCCGGACCCGGCCGTACCCTGCCGCGCTCCCCGGGAGAAACGGAGCCCACGTGGCGCTGCGACTCTCCTCCCTGTTCCTGCGGACCCTCCGCGAAGACCCCGTCGACGCCGAGGTGGACAGCCACCGGCTGCTCGTGCGCGCCGGCTACATCCGCCGCGCCGCCCCGGGCATCTACACGTGGCTGCCGATGGGCCTGCGGGTGCTCGGGAAGGTCGAGCAGGTGGTGCGCGAGGAGATGGGCGCGATCGGCGCCCAGGAGGTGCACTTCCCGGCGCTGCTGCCGCGGGAGCCCTACGAGGTCACGCACCGCTGGACGGAGTACGGCGAGAACCTGTTCCGCCTCAAGGACCGCAAGGACGCCGACTACCTGCTGGCGCCCACGCACGAGGAGATGTTCACGCTGCTCGTGAAGGACCTGTACTCCTCGTACAAGGACCTCCCGGTCACCCTCTACCAGATCCAGGCGAAGTACCGGGACGAGGCCCGGCCCCGGGCGGGTCTGCTGCGCGGGCGCGAGTTCGTCATGAAGGACTCCTACTCCTTCGACGTCGACGACGCCGGGCTCGACGAGTCCTACACCAGGCACCGTGAGGCCTACGTCAGGATCTTCGAGCGCCTCGGTCTGCCCGTGGTCGCCGTCTCGGCCCAGTCCGGGGCCATGGGCGGGTCCCGCTCCGAGGAGTTCCTGCACCCCACGCCCATCGGGGAGGACACGTTCGTGCGCTCGGCCGGCGGCTACGCGGCCAACGTCGAGGCGGTGACCACCGTGGTGCCCGAGGAGTCCGATCCCGCCGGGGCCCCGGAGGCCCGGGTGCTCGAGACCCCGGCGAGCCCCACCATCGACACCCTCGTGCAGCGCTCCAACGAGCTGCACCCGCGCGTCGAGGGCCCGTGGACCGCCGCCGACACCCTCAAGAACGTGGTGCTCGCGGTCGTCCTGCCCGACGGCGCGCGGCGGCTCGTGGCGGTCGGTCTGCCCGGGGACCGCGCCGTGGACCTCAAGCGCATCGAGGCCGGCATCGGCGCCGCCCTGGACGTCGCCGGCGAGGTGCTGGTGGAGCAGGCCGGCGACGAGGACCTGCGCGCCTGCCCGCTGCTCGTGAAGGGCTACATCGGTCCCGGGCTGTCCCTCGACCAGGCCGTGCTCGGCGAGAAGTCCTCGACCGGCATCCCCTTCTTCGTGGACCCGCGCGTGGTCCGCGGCACCCGGTGGGTCACCGGCGCGAACGTGGCCGGCCAGCACGTCTACGACCTCACCGCCGGGCGCGACTTCGCCTGGGACGGGGTCATCGAGTGCGCGGAGGTCCGGGCCGGAGACCCCGCCCCGGACGGTTCCGGCCCGCTCGAGGCGGCCCGCGGCATCGAGATGGGCCACATCTTCCAGCTGGGCCGCAAGTACGCCGAGGCGCTGGGGCTCAAGGTCCTGGACCGCAACGGCAAGCTCGTCACCGTGACCATGGGCTCCTACGGGATCGGCGTGACCCGGGCGGTCGCCGCCCTGGCCGAGGCCTACCACGACGACAAGGGCCTGCTGTGGCCGCGCCAGGTCGCCCCTGCCGACGTCCACGTGGTGGCCACCGGGAAGGGCCCCGAGGTGCTGGAGGAGGCCGAGAAGGTCGTGGCCGAGCTCGAGGCGGAGGGACTCGAGGTCCTCTTCGACGACCGGCCCAAGGTTTCCCCGGGCGTGAAGTTCGGCGACGCCGAGCTGCTCGGCGTGCCCACGGTGCTGGTGGTCGGCCGCGGCCTCAAGGACGGCGTCCTCGAGCTGAAGGACCGCGCGAGCGGCAGCAGCGAGGACGTGGCCCGGGACGGCGTCGCCGCGACGGTCGCCGCAGCCGTGCGCGGCTGAGCCCGTGCAGGGGCTCGGCGCCTGGCTCGGGCCCTCGGGCCTGGAGCAGATGGACCCAGGCGTCGTCGCCCTGCTGGTGGCCGCCGGGCTCGCCGCGGGCTTCGTCGACGCCGTGGTCGGCGGCGGCGGGCTGCTGCAGCTGCCCGTGGTGCTGATGGTGCCGGGGATCAGCCCCGTCCAGGCGCTGGCCACCAACAAGATGGGCTCCGTGTTCGGCACCGCCACGAGCGCCCTCACGTTCTACCGACGCACGTCCCCCGACCTGCGCACGGCGCTGCCCATGGCCGGGGTCGCGCTGGTCGGCAGCTTCGGCGGGGCGGCGCTCGCCGCGTCCCTGCCCGAGGCGGTGTTCCGCCCGATCATCCTCGCCGCGCTGGTGGCCGTGCTCCTGTTCACGGTCGCCCGCCCGACCGTCGGGCAGCTTACCGAGCTGCGCCACAGCGGGGCGCGGCACTACGGCACCGCGATGCTGATCGGCACCGTCATCGGCTTCTACGACGGCGTGATGGGTCCGGGCACCGGATCGTTCCTCGTCATCGCCATGATCACGCTGCTGGGCTACAGCTTCCTGGCCGCGAGCGCCAAGGCGAAGATCGTCAACCTCGCCACCAACGTGGGCGCCCTGGTGTTCTTCTTCGGCCACGGGTCGGTGCTGTGGGGCCTGGGTCTCGTCCTGGGAGTGTCCAACATGCTGGGCGGCTACCTCGGGGCGCGCACCGCGGTGGCCCGCGGCAGCCGCTTCATCCGGGTCGTGTTCCTCACCGTGGTGACCCTGCTCATCCTGAAGCTCGGCGTCGACGTCCTCCGGGGGGCCTGACCCGTCCCGCACGGCCCGGGGTCACCGCGGCGGGTCGTCGCGGAGCACGCCGGGCAGGGCGCCGACCTCGCCGGTGAGCCCGGCGCGCAGGCCGGTCGCGCGCTCCAGCGCCACGAGGGCCCAGCACCGGCTGCCGGCGTCCCCGCGGGCCAGGACGTGGGCGGCCGCGTCCTGCACGTCCCGCGCCGCCGCGTCCGCGGCCCGGCCGGGGTGCTCCCGCACGTCGGCGGGCAGGACGTAGGCGCCCGCGGCCAGCCCGGGCGCGGCCTCGAGCACCGGGCGCGCGGCGGGCGCCCCGAGGAGCTCCTCGACGTCCTCCACGCCCCGCTCCGCCGCCGCGGCGACGGCCGCACCGTCCGGACCGGGCTCCTGCGCCGCGCTCCCGGCGCGGGCGGCCAGCGCCTCGAAGGAGTAGCCGGCCCGGTCCAGCGCCGACCACAGGACGGCCCCGGTCTCGCCCGCGCCGCCGGCCGGGCCCGCCGTCGCGTCGCACAGGTCCGCGCCGGCCGGTGCCGTGCCCCCCTCCAGCTGCCGGGCCGCCGCGGACCGCGAGACCGCCGCGGCGGCGAGCACCCGCGCCAGGGCCGGGTCCTCGGCGGCCAGGGCGTCCTCGGCCAGGGCCATCGCCGTCGTCCGCAGGGCGGCGGCGGACGGCGCCCCGGCGTCCCCGAGGGTGTCCCCGTCGGCTTCCCCGTCCGCGGGCGCGCCGTCGGCGGGGGAGGGGCCGGGATCCCCGACGGCGGCGCGCGCCCGGTCGTCGGGCGCGGGACCGAGGGCCTCGAGCTGCCGGTCCAGGTCCGCGCGCACGTCCGTCCGCTCCGCGGCGGGCCCCGGGGTCCCGAGCAGCGCCTCGGTGACCAGCCACGCCTCGGCGCGCACGAGCTCGTCCGGGGGCACGGGGCGGGCGGTGTCCAGCCACCAGGCGCCGGCGGCGCCGGACACCAGCAGGATCCCCAGCAGCAGCGGGAGCACCCGGTGGACGGGCGGGCGGGGAACGGTCACGGAGGACTCCTGGGGGACGGGGCGGGACGAGCGGGGGCCGCGTTCAGCATAGGATTTCCGGGACCCGCCCCGACAGCACGAGGAGACCCCGTGAGCGAGCACCGCACCCCCGGACCCGACGACGACCGGCTGGCCGGGCTGATCGGCCCCGCGGTGGAGGAGTCGGGGCTCGTCCTCGAGGACGTCGCCCTGAAGCCCTCCGGCACCGGTCTGGTGCTGCAGGTGCTCGTGGACCTCCCCGAGGACAGCACCGACAGCGTGGACATTGACCGGATCGCGGCGGTCTCCCGCGCCGTGTCCGAGCTCCTCGACCGCGAGGACCCCGTGCCGGGCTCCGCCTACGAGCTGGAGGTGTCCTCCCCGGGGGCCACCCGGGAGCTCGCGGCGCCGCGGCACTGGCGCCGCTCGATCGGCCGGCTGGTGCGGGTGAGCCCGGTCGAGGGCGAGAAGTTCACGGCCCGCCTGCTGGAGGTGCACGAGGACGGCGTGGTCCTGCAGCGCAGCCACCAGGTGAAGAAGGGCATGCCGCCCCGGCTGCTCGACCCCGAGCGCTGGTCCTTCGACGCCGTGCGCCGCGCCAGGGTGGAGGTCGAGTTCACGGACTGACGGGGCCGCCCGCCCCCGCACGAGTGTAGGATGTGCCGTTGACACCGCGGCGCCCACCGGCGCCGCGGTCCGCAGTGCGACGACCACCGGGTGCGCGAGGGCGCGGGCACGGACCGCGGCGGCGCTCCGTCGTCCCCGACGGTGCGCTGCTCCGTCCCCGGGGTCGTCAGTCGAGGAAGGCCGGACATGGACATCGATATGAGCACCCTCCGACTGCTGGAGCGTGAGCGTGACATCCCCGTGGACCTGCTCATCCCCACCATCGAGCAGGCCCTCCTGCTCGCGTACCACAAGACCGCCGGCGCCCTCCCGGGCGCGCGCGCCGAGATCGAGCGCAGGACCGGCCACGTCACCATCTGGGCCCCCGAGCTGGACGAGGAGGGCGAGGCGGTCGGGGAGTTCGACGACACCCCGGCCGGCTTCGGGCGGATCGCCGCCTCCACCGCCCGCCAGGTCATCCTCCAGCGGCTGCGCGACGTCGAGGACGACGCCGTGCTGGGCCACTTCAAGGGCCGCGAGGGCGAGATCGTCTCCGGGCAGATCCAGCAGGGGCACAACCCCCACATGGTCCAGGTGGACCTCGGCACCGTCGAGGGCGTGCTGCCCCCGCACGAGCAGGCCCCCGGCGAGAAGTACCCGCACGGCGCCCGCATCCGGGCCTTCGTCGTCGAGGTGAAGCGCGGCATGAAGGGCCCGTCCATCACCCTGTCCCGGTCCCACCCGGACCTCGTGCGCCGCCTGTTCGAGATGGAGGTGCCGGAGATCGCCGACGGCTCCGTGGAGATCATGGCGATCGCCCGCGAGGCCGGGCACCGCACCAAGATCGCCGTGCGCGCCACCCAGTCGGGGATCAACGCCAAGGGCGCCTGCATCGGGGAGATGGGCTCCCGCGTGCGCGCCGTGATGAACGAGCTGCACGACGAGAAGATCGACATCGTGGACTGGTCCGACGACCCGGCCCGCTGCATCGCCAACGCCCTGTCCCCGGCCAAGGTGTCCCGGGTCAGCGTGCTCGACGAGCGGGCCCGCTCGTCCCGCGCCGTCGTCCCCGACACCCAGCTGTCCCTGGCGATCGGCAAGGAGGGCCAGAACGCCCGGCTTGCCGCGAAGCTCACCGGCTGGAAGATCGACATCGTCCCCGAGTCGAAGGCCGCCGAGCGCGGCTGAGCCCCGCCGGGGCGGGACCGGCGCCCCGGTTTCGGCCCAGGGCCGTCCCCGGGATAGACTGGACAGCGGTCAGATCGTTGGTGGTCCCTGTCCGGTGCCCGCTCCCGGCCCGCACGGCACGTCCCCGACGTCCCGGCGCGAGACGAGGAGTACCGAGCGAGTGAGTGCAGACTCCCGTCGCACGTGCATCGGATGCCGGACCACCGAACACCCTGACCAGCTCGTACGTGTGGTGACCGAACCGAGCGACGACGGCCTGCGGGCCGTGGTCGACCGGAGCGGGCGCCTCGGCGGTCGCGGAGCCTGGCTCCACCCCTCCCGCGAGTGCCTGGACTCGGCCCTGCGCCGACGCGCCTTCCGGCGCGCGTTCCGGGCGGTCGTGGACACGGAGGCGGTCGCCCCCGAACTGGAGGCCCTGGTGGCCCCCGAGGGCAGCCCGGCGACCGGACGCACGAGTGCCGACCACAGCCGTCCCCGGACGGCAGCCCGCACGGTCCGACCGGACCGGTGACCACGTCCGCCCGCGGGTGAAGAACTGGAAAGCGAGTCAGAGAACCGATGGAAAACCGATGAGTGCCCAGCGATGAGTGCTTCGTTGTGCTCTGCCAACGGCATCCCGCGACCCCGCGCCGTCCTCGACGGCCGATGCTCCGGGAGCCTCAACGGAAAATAAGTGGTTCGTGCCTGTTTCGGTGCGGACCGAGACAGGAGAGAAGTGGCCAAGCCCCGCGTTCACGAGCTCGCGAAAGAGCTCGGAATAACGTCCAAGGAAGCGATTTCCACGCTTCAGACCCTGGGTGAGTTCGTCCGAGGCGCGTCCTCGACCGTCGAGCCGCCCGTCGCCAAGAAGCTGCGCTCCGCCCTCGCCGGCCGGGCGGAGAAGTCCGCCGCGCCCGCTCCGGCACCGGCCGGCCGGCCCGCGTCGAAGCCCGGCACGTCGCCGCGCCCCGGCTCGGCCGCGCCCGCCCCGGGCCCGGCGGCCGAGAAGGCACCGGAGAAGGCACCGGAGAAGTCGCCCGAGACGCCCGCCGAGCAGCGGCCCGCCGCCAAGGCGCCCGAGCAGCCCGCGAGCCCCGAGCGCTCCGCACCGCAGCGCCCGGCCTCGCCGGGTGCCAAGGCACCGGCTCCGGGCCCGCGCCCGGGCAACAACCCGTTCGCCAGCCAGCAGGGCATGGGCCGTTCCGGAGCGCCCCGTCCGGGCTCCGCCGCGCCCCGCCCCGGTGGCACCGCGTCGCGTCCCGGCTCGGCCGCGCCGCGCCCGGGTGCTCCCCGCCCCGCCGGACCGCGTCCGGGCAACAACCCGTTCGCCGCCCAGCAGGGCATGCGCTCGGGCCGTCCCGAGCGTCAGGGCGGTCCCCGTCCGCAGGGCCAGGGCGCCGGCGGTCCCCGTCCCCAGGGACAGGGTGCCGGCGGCCCCCGCCCGCAGGGCGGTCAGGGCGGCCCGCGTCCCCAGGGCGGTCCCCGCCCCGGCGGCGCGCGCCCCAGCCCGAACATGATGCCCGGGCACACCACCGGTGTGGCGCCGATCGGCTCCCGGCCGGCCGGCGGCGGCGCAGGTCCCCGCCGCGGCGGTCCCGGCGGCGGCGGGGGCGGGTTCTCCCGTCCCGGCGGCGGCCCCGGCCGCGGCGGCCGCGGCGGCACCCAGGGCGCCTTCGGGCGCGGCGGTGCCCGCGGCAAGCAGCGCAAGTCGAAGCGGGCGAAGCGCCAGGAGCTCGAGCAGATGAAGGCACCGTCCGTCGGCGGCGTCTCCGTGCCCCACGGCGACGGCACCACGGTGGTGCGGCTGCGCCGCGGCGCGTCCCTGACGGACTTCGCCGAGAAGATCAACGCGAACCCGGCCTCCCTCGTGACGGTGCTCATCCACCTCGGCGAGATGGCCACGCAGACGCAGTCCCTCGACGAGGAGACCTTCCAGCTGCTGGGCGCCGAGCTCGGCTACCGGATCCAGGTGGTCTCGCCGGAGGACGAGGAGCGCGAGCTCTTCGAGTCCTTCGACATCGACCTGGAGGCCGAGGCCGCGGCCGAGGGCGAGGACGTCCTCGAGGCGCGTCCTCCGGTGGTCACCGTCATGGGCCACGTCGACCACGGCAAGACCCGCCTGCTGGACGCCATCCGCAACACCAAGGTGATCGAGGGGGAGGCCGGCGGCATCACGCAGCACATCGGCGCCTACCAGATCGAGACTGAGGTGGACGGCCAGGACCGGCAGATCACGTTCATCGACACCCCGGGCCACGAGGCGTTCACCGCCATGCGTGCCCGTGGTGCACAGGTGACGGACATCGCCGTGCTCGTGGTCGCCGCGGACGACGGCGTCATGCCGCAGACGGTCGAGGCGCTCAACCACGCCCAGGCCGCCGGTGTGCCGATCGTGGTGGCGGTCAACAAGATCGACAAGCCCGAGGCGAACCCGGAGAAGATCCGCGGTCAGCTCACCGAGTACGGCCTGGTCCCGGAGGAGTACGGCGGCGACACCATGTTCGTCGACGTCTCCGCGCGCCAGGACCTGAACATCGACGACCTGCTGGACGCGATCGTGCTCACCGCGGACGGCGCGCTCGAGCTCTCGGCGAACCCGAACAAGGACGCCCGCGGCGTGGCCATCGAGGCGAACCTGGACAAGGGCCGCGGTGCGGTCTCGACCGTGCTCGTGCAGTCCGGCACGCTGCACGTCGGGGACGCCATCGTCGCCGGCGCCGCGTACGGCCGGGTGCGCGCCATGTTCGACGAGAACGGGCAGTCCGTCGAGGAGGCGGGTCCCTCGCGTCCCGTGCAGGTGCTGGGTCTCGACTCCGTGCCCCGGGCGGGCGACACGTTCCTCTCCACACCGGAGGAGCGCACCGCGCGCCAGATCGCCGAGAAGCGCCAGGCGGCGGACCGCAACGCCCTGCTCGCCAAGCGACGCAAGCGGATCACGCTCGAGTCCTTCGACGAGGCCGTGGCCGCCGGCAAGATCGACACGCTCAACCTCATCATCAAGGGCGACGTGTCCGGTGCCGTGGAGGCGCTCGAGGACTCGCTGCTCAAGATCGACGTGGGCGAGGAGGTCCAGCTGCGGGTCATCCACCGCGGCGTCGGCGCGATCACCCAGAACGACGTCAACCTGGCGACCGTGGACAACGCGATCATCATCGGCTTCAACGTCCGTCCCGCCGAGCGCGTGACGGAACTGGCCGACCGCGAGGGCGTCGAGATGAAGTTCTACTCGGTGATCTACAACGCCATCGACGACGTCGAGAGCGCGCTCAAGGGCATGCTCAAGCCGGAGTACGAGGAGGTGGAGCTCGGCACGGCCGAGATCCGCGAGGTGTACCGCTCCTCCAAGTGGGGCAACATCGCCGGTGCCTACATCACCAAGGGCACCATCCGCCGCAACTCCAAGGCCCGGCTCGTCCGGGACGGCAGCGTGGTGGCGGACAACCTCTCGATCGACTCGCTGCGCCGGTTCAAGGACGACGCGACCGAGGTCCGCGAGGGCTACGAGTGCGGCATCGGGCTCGGCTCCTTCAACGACATCCACGAGGGCGACCTCATCGAGACGTGGGAGATGCGCGAGAAGCCGCGCGCCTGACCCGTCCCGAGTCCCGCGCCCCGCGCGCGGGACACCGCGGCGGCACGGGCGGGCCCAGCGCC
>NZ_JBHVDI010000110.1:0-12874 GCF_042802875.1 Kocuria sp. NPDC057446
GGTGGGGCCCGCCCCACCACCGCCGCCCGCAGGGCACGAGGCCGGAGGAAGGACTGACCCCATGACGACCACCGCGTCGAGACCCCCCGCGGCGAGCAAGGGCCCGCTGTTCGACTGGAAGCTGCTGCTCGGTGCCCTCGGCGTCCTCGCGCTGCTGGCCGCGTCCCTCCTCACGGGGGTCTACGACGTCTTCGGCGCCGACGACGGCAACGAGATGTTCGCGATCACGCGGATCCCCCGCACCGTCGCCCTGGTGCTCGCCGGCGCCGCGATGTCCATGTCCGGACTGGTGATGCAGCTGCTCACGCAGAACCGCTTCGTGGAGCCCACCACGACGGGCACCACCGAGTGGGCGGGGCTCGGGCTGCTGATCGTCATGCTCCTCGTGCCCACCGCCACGATCCTCACCCGGATGCTCGGCGCCGTGACCGCGGCCTTCATCGGGACCATGGTCTTCTTCCTCTTCCTGCGCCGCGTCTCCCTGCGCTCCTCCCTCATCGTGCCCATCGTCGGCATCATGCTGGGCGCGGTGGTCGGGTCCGTCTCGACGTTCCTGGCGCTGCAGACGGACATGCTGCAGAACCTCGGCGTCTGGTTCGCCGGCAGCTTCACCTCCGTGCTGCGCGGTCAGTACGAGGTGCTGTGGATCGTGCTCCTGGTCGGGATCGCGGTGTTCCTCGTGGCGGACCGGCTCACCGTCGCCGGGCTCGGCGAGGACGTCGCCACCAACGTCGGGCTCGACTACCACCGCACCGTCCTGCTCGGGACCGGGCTGATCGCGGTGGCCACCGGCGTCGTCACCGTCGTCGTCGGCAACCTGCCGTTCCTGGGCCTCATCGTGCCGAACATCGTCTCGATGGTCCGCGGCGACGACCTGCGCAGCAACCTGCCCTGGGTGTGCCTGCTCGGCATCGCGATCGTGACGCTGTGCGACCTCATCGGAAGGATGATCATCATGCCGTTCGAGATCCCCGTGTCCGTGATCCTCGGGATCGTCGGCGCCGTCGTGTTCGTCTGCCTGCTCCTGAGGCAGCGTCGACGTGTCTGAGGCCGTGCTCGCCACCCCCACTCCCGCGCCGGCCACGGCACCGGCGGCCCCCGCCGCGCGGAGCCGCGCCGGGGCGTTCCCCACCGCACGGGCCCGGCGGCGGTACTGGACGGTCGTCGCCGTGCTGGCCCTCGCCTCCGCGGGCTTCGCCTTCGGCCTGCTGGCCTGGGACAACCCGATGCCGGTCGGCTCGGACGGCTTCTGGCGGATCGCGGACCGCCGCGTGACGAGCGTGGTCATCATGGCGGTCGTGGCCTTCTGCCAGGCGATCGCGACCGTGGGCTTCCAGACGGCCACGAACAACCGGATCATCACCCCCTCGATCATGGGCTTCGAGTCCCTCTACGTGGCGATCCAGACCTCCACGGTCTACTTCCTGGGCGCCGCGGGGATCCTCGTCCTGCAGGGCGTGCCGCAGTTCCTGCTGCAGGTCGCCCTCATGGTCGCGCTCTCCCTCGCGCTCTACGGCTGGCTGCTCTCCGGCCGGTACGGGAACCTGCAGGTGATGCTGCTCGTGGGCATCATCATCGGCGGCGGCCTCGGTTCCGTCTCGACCTTCATGCAGCGCCTGCTGTCCCCGAGCGAGTTCGACGTGCTCTCCGCCCGGCTGTTCGGCTCCGTGACCAACGCCCAGGCCGACTACCTGCCGGTGGCCGTCCCCCTGTGCCTGCTGGCCGGCGGCGCCCTGTGGCTGAGGTCCGCGCGGCTGAACGTGCTCGCCCTCGGCCGGGACGTGAGCCTGAACCTCGGCCTGCGGCACCGTGCCGAGATCATGGGGACCTTGTTCCTCGTCTCCGTGCTGATGGCGGTCTCCACCGCCCTGGTGGGACCCATGACGTTCCTCGGCTTCCTGGTGGCGACCCTCGCCTACCAGTTCGCCGACACCTACGACCACCGCCGCCTCTTCCCCGTGGCGGTCCTCACCGGGTTCCTCGTCCTCACGGGCGCCTACTTCGTCCTGAACCACGTCTTCTACGCCCAGGGCGTCGTCTCGATCATCATCGAGCTCGTCGGCGGCTCCGTCTTCCTCTACGTCATCCTCCGAAAGGGCCGGCTGTGATCACCCTGACCAACGTGCGCAAGGACTACGGCGGTGAGGTGACGATCGGGCCCGTCGACCTCGAGATCCCGTCGGCCGGGATGACCGCCCTGGTCGGGCCCAACGGGGCGGGCAAGTCCACGCTGCTGACGATGATCGGACGTCTGCTCGGCCTCGACGACGGCAGCATCGACATCGCGGGCTACGACGTGGCCCGGACCCGGTCCAAGGACCTCGCCCGGATCGTCTCCGTGCTGCGCCAGGAGAACCACTACGTCACGCGGCTCACCGTGCGGCAGCTGGTGGGCTTCGGCCGCTTCCCGCACAGCCGCGGCCGGCTCACCGCCGTCGACGACGAGATCATCGGCACGTACATCGACTTCCTCGGCCTGGCGCCGCTGGAGCACCGCTATCTCGACCAGCTGTCCGGCGGCCAGCGCCAGCGCGCGTACGTGGCCATGGTCCTCGCCCAGGAGACCGACCACGTGCTGCTGGACGAGCCCCTCAACAACCTGGACATGCGGCACGCCGTGTCGATGATGCAGCACCTGCGGCGGGCCTGCGACGAGATGGGCCGCACCATCGTCATCGTGCTCCACGACGTCAACTTCGCCAGCCACTACGCGGACCGGATCTGCGCCGTCAAGGACGGGCGCGTCGCCGAGTTCGGCGAGCCGCACGAGATCATGGACGACGCCGTCCTCACCCGGGTCTTCGAGACCCCGGTGACGGTCATCGACGGACCCCGGGGCCGTCTCGCCGCCTTCTACTGACCGGCGCCCGTCCGGACGGGCGGGCCGGATAGGGTGGACCGATGCAGAACGAGGCGACGGACATCGCACCCCTGCTCACCCCCGAGGGACGTCGCCTGCTGGAGGCCGTGGGCCCCTACGACGCCGACGACGTCCTGGGGGCGGCGACCCGCCTGCGCGCCGCGGGGCACGATCCCCGGCTCGTCTCCGCCGTGCTCACCCAGACGAGACTCCGCGCCCGGGCGCGGGAGAAGTTCGGCGACTTCGCCGACCGCATGCTCTTCACCCGGGCCGGCCTCGAGCAGGCCACCCGGCTGCGGGTGGCCGCCCTGCACGCCCGGCGCTTCGCCGACGCGGGCCTGGAGCACGTGGCCGACCTCGGCTGCGGCATCGGCGCGGACGCGCTCGCGCTGGCCTCCCTGGACCGCAGGGTCACCGCCGTGGAGCTCGACGAGACCACGGCCGCGGTGGCCACCCTCAACCTCCTCCCCTTCCCCGAGGCCACGGTGCTGCACGCCGACGCCGGGACGCTGGACCTCGGCGCCCTGCCCGGCGGACCGCCGGACGGGGTGTGGCTGGATCCGGCCCGGCGCACCACGTCGTCGTCGGGCACCCGGCGGATCTTCGACCCCGAGGCCTTCTCCCCGCCCCTGTCCTTCGTCGAGGCGCTCGCCGGGCGCGGCCTGCCCGTCGGGGTGAAGCTGGGCCCGGGCATCCCGCACGAGGCGGTCCCCGCCGGGTGCGAGGCGCAGTGGGTCTCCGACCGTGGCGACGTGGTCGAGGCCGTGCTGTGGTTCAACGCCGTGGCCCGCCCCGGCGTGCGGCGCGCGGCGCTGGTGCTCTCGGGCCACGGGTCCGCGGAGCTCACCAGCCCCGAGGACCACGACCCCGCCCACGCCGACGCGGTGGTCGGGCCGGTGGGCTCGTACCTCTACGAACCGGACGGCGCGGTGATCCGCGCGGGCCTCGTCACGGATCTCGCCCGGCAGCTGGGGGCGCGGCTGATCCATCCCCGGATCGCCTACCTCACCTCCGACGAGCTCGTGCGCACGCCGCTGGCCCGCGCCTACCGGGTGCGGGAGGTGCTGCCCCAGACCGTCAAGGTGCTCAAGCGGTGGGTCCGGGAGCACGAGGTCGGAACGCTGGAGATCAAGAAGCGCGGCACGGACGTCACCCCGGAGGAGCTGCGCCGCCGGCTCGCGCCGAAGGGCCCCGGCCGGGCCACGCTCGTGGTCACCCGGACGGCCCCCGGCCCCGGGCCCGGGGAGCCGGGGCCGGGCGGTGCGGGCCCCGCCGAGCAGCGCGTCGTGATCGTCGTGGAAACCGTAGACTGATGGCTCCTCGGGCCTCCCGGCCCGTTCCCGACCGGGCGCCCGCCCCCCAGAGCACGGAGGACCTGCCGCGTGGAGATCTCGTTCGCCCGCTCCCACCAGTCGACGCTGGGCGTCGAGTGGGAGATCGCCCTCGTGGACGGCACCACCGGGGATCTCGTGCCCCGCGGCCGGGAGACCTACGAGGCGGTCCTGGACGCCCACCCGGACTGGGGCACGGACGGCGACCACCCGCACCTGACCGGTGAGTTCCTGCTCAACACCATCGAGCTGGTCACCGGGGTGTGCCGGGACGTCGCCCACTCCACGGAGCAGCTGGCCACGATGATGGCGGAGATCCGCAAGGTCACCGACCCGCAGGGCCTCGAGGTCTTCGCCGCCGGCACCCACCCCTTCGCGCGCTGGCAGGACCAGCAGGTCACGGACAAGCAGCGCTACCACAAGCTCGTGGACCGCGCCCAGTACTGGGGCCGCCAGATGGTCATCTACGGGGTGCACGTGCACGTGGGCCTGGACTCGCGGGCGAAGGCCCTGCCGGTGCTCGACGGGCTGCTGACCTACTACCCGCACCTGCTGGCCCTGTCCGCGAACTCGCCCTTCTGGGCGGGCGAGGACACCGGCTACGCGTCCCAGCGCTCCATGATCTTCCAGCAGCTGTCCACGGCGGGACTGCCGTACCACTTCCCGTCCTGGGACGCGTACGAGCAGTGCATCACGGACATGATCGCCACCGGCATCATCGAGGAGATGAGCGAGGCGCGCTGGGACGTGCGCCCCGTCCCCCGGCTGGGCACCGACGAGGTGCGCTTCTGCGACGGGCTCTCGACCCTGTGGGAGGTCGGGGCGCTCACGGCGCTGACCCAGTGCCTCGCGGAGTCCCTCTCCCAGGACGTGGAGGCGGGCCGCCCTCCCGCCCGCCTGAAGCCGTGGCACATCCAGGAGAACAAGTGGCGCGCCGCCCGCTACGGGCTGGACGCGGAGGTCATCACCGACCCCCGCAACATCGAGCGGGACCTGCGCTCCGACCTGACCGCGCTGCTCGACCGGCTGGAGCCCGTGGCCGCGCGGCTGGGCTGCTCGCGCGAGCTCGCCGATGTGGAGCGGATCCTCGACCAGGGCGCCGGCTACCAGCGCCAGCGCGCGGTCGCGCGGGCCCACGACGGGGACCTGCACGCGGTCGCCCTCGACATCGTCCGCCGCACCCGCGAGAACGACTGACATCCGGCGGGCCGGCACGCCCCGCTGGACGCGGGGCACCCTGCGTCCCTAGGTTGCAGGCATGACACACGCGACCGGAACCGACCCGCAGCCCTCCGCCCAGCACGCCCCGCAGGAGCACGGGGTGCTGCAGCTCGGCCCCCTGCACCCCCTGCTGGAGGTGGCGCTGAGCTCCGAGTTCTCCGCCCTGCGCCTGCCCTCGGACCCCGCCGAGCAGGACCGCTTCCTGGCGCGCCACGCCGACCGTGTCCGGGTGGCGGTCGGCTCCGGGCGCACCGGAGTGGGCACGGAGCTGATGCGGCGGCTGCCCCGGCTCGAGGCCGTCGTCCACTTCGGCGTGGGCTACGACGGCACGGACGCCGCCGGGGCCGCCGCGCGCGGCATCGTGATGAGCAACACCCCCGACGTCCTCACCGACGCCGTGGCGGACACCGCGCTGGCCCTCTACCTGGACGTCCTGCGCCGCTTCTCGGCGGCCGACCGCTACGTGCGCGCCGGGCGCTGGGAGAGCGAGGGGGACGTCCCGCTCAGCCGGCACGCCTCGGGCCGGCGCGTGGGGATCCTCGGTCTCGGGCGGATCGGCCGGGCGGTCGCCGTCCGCCTGGAGGCGCTCGGCTGCGTGATCCACTACCACAACCGGCGCCCGGCCCCCGGCACGGACTACGCCTACCACGGTTCCCCCGCCGAGCTCGCGGCCGCCGTGGACGTGCTCGTGGTCGCGGTGCCCGGCGGCCCGGACTCCGCCGGGACGGTCGACGCCGGGGTGCTGGACGCCCTCGGCCCGGACGGCTTCCTCGTCAACGTCGCCCGCGGCTCCGTCGTCGACGAGCCGGCCCTCGTGGCGGCCCTGCAGGAGGGCCGGCTCGGCGGGGCCGGTCTGGACGTCTTCGCCGACGAGCCGCGGGTGCCGGCCGCCCTGCGGGAGCTCGACACCGTGGTGCTCCTGCCGCACGTGGGCAGCGCGACCGTGGAGACCCGGCGGGAGATGGCCGAGCTCGCCCTGCGCAATCTCCGCAGCTGGCTGGCCGATGGCACACTGGTCACCCCCGTGCCGTGAGCCGCGCCGCGCCGTCCGGTTCAGACGGACACGGTGGTGACCGGCAGGGAGGAGTCGGCGGCGAAGTCCAGCCCGGAGGGCGCGCGGCCCTCCGCCACCACCCGGGCGGCGAGCGCGGCGACCATCGCCCCGTTGTCCGTGCACAGCGGCAGCCGGGGGACGACGAGCTCGATCCCGTGCGCGGCGCAGCGCTCCGCGGTGAGCTCGCGCAGCCGGGAGTTCGCGGCCACTCCCCCGCCGAGCAGCAGCGTCCCGAGCCCCTGCTCCGTGCACGCGAGCACGGCCTTGCGGGTGATCACGTCGGCCACGGACTCCTGGAAGGCCGCCGCGACGTCGGCGACCGGCACCGGCTCGCCCCGCGCCTCGTAGCCCTCGACGACCCGGGCCACGGCGGTCTTGAGCCCGGAGAAGGAGAAGTCGTAGCGGTGCGGACCGGGCCGCTCGGCGGAGCCCATGTACTTGCCGGCGCTCAGCCCGCGGGGCAGGCGGAAGGCGGTCGGGTCCCCGTCCCGGGCGGCGGCGTCGATGGCCGGGCCGCCGGGATAGGCGAGGCCCAGGACGCGGGCCACCTTGTCGTAGGCCTCCCCGGCCGCGTCGTCGATCGTGGCCCCGAGCAGCCGGACGTCCCGGCTGAGGTCCTCGACGGCCAGGATCTCGGTGTGCCCGCCGGAGACCAGCAGCGCCCCGAGGTCGCGGGGCAGCCCGTCGTCGAAGGCGCCCTGGAAGCCCTCGACCCCGGAGTCCTCCAGCAGGCCCACGCTGACGTGCGCCACGAGGTGGTTGACGGCGTAGAGGGGCTTGCCCGTGGCCACGGCGAGCGCCTTCGCGGCGGCCGTGCCCACCATGAGCGCCCCGGCCAGCCCGGGCCCGGAGGTCACCGCGAGGGCGTCGAGGTCCGCCAGGCGCACGCCCGCCCGGTCGAGGGCCTCGCGCAGGGCCGGCACGATCGCGTCGAGGTGGGCGCGGGAGGCGATCTCGGGGATCACCCCGCCGAAGCGCACGTGCTCGTCCATGGACGAGGAGACCACGTTGGCGAGCAGGGTGCGTCCGCGCACGATGCCCACGCCGGTCTCGTCGCACGAGGACTCGATGCCCAGCACGAGCGGTCCGTCGGTCATGGGGTCTCCTCCGTCGGGGCGGCCGGGGTCCCGTGGGCGGCCGGGGTCTCGGGGGCGGTGAGGTCGAGGCGCATGATCAGCGCGTCGGCGCCGTCCCGGTAGTAGCGCGGGCGGGTGTGGATCTGCTCGTAGCCGAAGCGGCGGTAGAGCTGCTGGGCGCGCGGGTTGTCGGCGCGGACCTCCAGCAGCACCTCGGTGGCGCCGAGCTCCCTGGCCTGCGCGTGCAGGGTGCCCAGCAGGGCGGAGCCGATCCCGCGGCCCTCGTGCTCGGGGACCACGGCGATGGTCTGCACGTCGCCCACGGGGCGGAGGCACATGAGCCCGGCGTAGCCGACGATCGCGCCGTCCTGCTCCGCCACCCAGTACCAGCACACGGGCTGGGCCAGCTCGGCGGTGAACATCTCCAGCGGCCAGGCGTCGATGGGGAAGAGCCGCCGTTCCAGCGCGTGCACCGCCGGGACGTCCGCGGGGACCATCCGGCGCAGCGTCCAGGACCCGGAGCTCACGCGCTCGCCCGCTTCCGGGGGCCGGGGACCTTGGCGTCGGACTCGCGCAGGTACAGGGGGGCCGTGTCCGGGGACAGCGGCTCCCCGCGGGCGGCGCGGCGCGCGGCGGCGAGGCCCAGGGACGACGCCGTGGGCTGCGCCGCGGCGAACTCCGGCACGGGACGGGTCAGCCGGTCCGCGTAGATCCCCGCCCCGCGGCCGTAGGCGGGCAGGGGCGGGAGCTGCTCGGCGGCGGCCACACCGGGTCCCCCGGCCGGCCGCGGGCCGTCCTCGGTCGCGGCGAAGCGGGCCCAGTAGACCTCCTTGCGCCGGGCGTCGGTGAGCACGAGGAACTCCTCGTGACCGGCCGCCCGGGCGTGCCCGGCCGCGTCCTCGGCGAGGGCCTCGAGGCTCATGAGCCCGTGCAGCGGGACGTCCCACGCGAAGGCGAGCGCGCGGGCCGTGGCGATCCCCGCGCGCAGACCGGTGAACGGGCCGGGGCCGGTGCCGACGAGCACGCCGTCGAGGTCCGCGCCGGTGACGCCGTGGCCGGTCAGCAGGTCGCGGACCGCGGGGGCCAGGACCTCGGCGTGGGAGCGGGTGTCCGGGCTCGCGAAGGAGCCGAGGACCTCGCCCGTCCCGGTCACGAGGGCGGCGGAGGCGACGGCGGAGGAGTCCAGGCACAGGAGGAGCACCCGACCAGTGTAGTGCCCGCCCCGGCGGCGCCGCCCGGCTCAGCCGATCGTCGGCGGCCCGTCCGCCCAGCGCGGCCCGAACCCCGTGAGGGTGATGCGGCGGGGCTCGTCGTCCCCGTCCTCGTCCGGGTCCTCGATCGGGTCCCCCGGCGTCGCGTCGGGTCCGGGGCTCGTCCCGGCGCCGAGCGGGGCGGCGCCCACGGCGCGCTCCAGCACGATCTCGAGACGGGACTCGGCCAGGTGCTCGACCTTCCCGGCCCCCCACTCGACCACGGTGACGGCCGTGTCCACCGTGTCCTCCAGGTCGATGTCGTCGACCTCGGCCGCGGAGCCCAGCCGGTAGGCGTCGACGTGCACGAGGTCCGGGCCGCCGGGCCGGGGTCCGTCCGGGACGTTGGGGTGGCGGCGCACCAGCACGAACGTGGGCGAGATGATCCCCGGGCGCACGCCCAGGCCCCGGCCCAGGCCCTGGGTGAAGGTGGTCTTGCCCGCGCCGAGCTCCCCGGTGAGGACCAGCAGGTCCCCGGCCCGCAGCTGCCGCCCCAGCCGCTCGGCCAGCTCCTGGGTCCGTCCGGGCCCGTCCACCGTGAGGGTCCGCGTCCACTCGCTCATGCCCGCTCCTCCGTCGTCCGCTCCCCGGCCGCCTGTTCCTCGGCCGTCCGGTGCTCGGCGGCCCGCGTCCCGGCCGCGCCCGTCCGGTCCTCCGCGGCGTGCAGGTGCACGCGGGGCACGCGGCGCGAGACGCGGGTGACGATCTCGTAGTTGATGGTGCCGGCGGCGTCCGCCCAGGCGCTCGCCGAGGGGTTCTCCCCCGCCCCGAACAGCACGGCCTCCGCCCCGAGCAGCCCCAGCTCCGGGGCGGACCGTCCCGGCGCCCCGAGGTCCACCACGATCTGGTCCATCGCGACCCGGCCCACCTCCGGGTAGGTGCGGCCCTGGATCCGGACCGGCCCGCCGGTCCCGGAGCGCGGGACGCCGTCCGCGTAGCCGAGCGGGACGAGCGCCAGGGTGGTGGGGCGGTCGGTGACGTGGGTCAGTCCGTAGGAGACGCCCTGCCCCGCCGGGACCTCCTTGACCGCGCTGACCGTGCTCCGCAGCGTCATGGCCGGCACCAGGCCGAGGTCCTCGGGGGTGCGGTCCGCGAACGGGGACAGCCCGTAGAGGGACACCCCGACCCGGACCATGTCCAGGAGCATGTTCTCCGGTCGCTCCAGCCCGGCGGCGGCGAAGAGCCCGGGCGAGTTCGCCGCGTGCCGCAGGGCGGGCCGCAGGCCCGCGGCCCGCGCCGTCGCCACGGCCGCGCGGAAGCGCTCGAGCTGCTCCCGGGTCTCGGGGCGGGAGGGCTCGTCGGCGACCGCCAGGTGGGTGAAGACGCCGACGACCCGCACGATGCCCTCGGCCTCGGCCCGCGCGGCCGCCCGCACCAGCTCGGGCCACAGGGCCTCCGGCGCGCCGTTGCGGCCCAGTCCGGTGTCGATCTTCAGGTGGATCCGGGCGGTCGTGCCCAGCTCCCGCGCGGCCTCGGCGATCGGAGCCAGCTCCCAGCCGCTCACGCCCAGCTCGACGTCCGCGGCGAGCGCCGCGCGGAAGTCCGTGTCCACGGTGTGCAGCCACGCGAGCAGGGGCGCGCCGATCCCGGCCGCGCGCAGCTCCAGGGCCTCGGTCGCGTGGGCGACGCCCAGGGCGTCCGCGCCGGCCTCGAGCACCGCGCGGGCCACGGGCACCGCCCCGTGGCCGTAGGCGTCGGCCTTGACCACGGCCATCAGCCGTGCCGGGGCGGCCAGCGCCCGGATCCGGCGCACGTTGGCGCGGATCGCGGCGAGGTCGACCTCGGCGCTGCGCTCGAACCGGGGCGGGGATGGGAAGGGGGTGCCGGACGAGGGGGGCGGGGCGGTTTCGGCTCGGTTCACGGGTCCCATTGTCGCACCGGGCCCGGTGCGGACGGGCCCGGAGCGGGCGCGGACGCCCTGATCCCGGTCTCCCGGCGACGGCGGCTAGAGTTGAGCCGTGTCCGCCGCGCCCCGCCACGTCCTGCTGATCAGCCTGCACACCTGCCCCCTCGAGCAACCGGGGTCGGGGGACGCGGGCGGCATGAACGTCTACGTGCGTCACCTCGCCGAGGCCCTGGTGGCCGCCGGCCACACGGTGGACATGGCCACCCTCGACCGGGGCCCCGGCGCCCCGGCGGCCGCCGGGGTGCGCAGCGCCCGCATCCGCGAGGGGTTGCGACTCCTCACGGTCTCGCTGCCGGGCGCCGCCGGGGTCGGCAAGGAGGAGCTGCCCGGGTTCACCGCGGCCTTCGCGGAGGTGCTCCGCGCGGAGGCCGACCGCCCCGACCTCGTGCACGCCCACTACTGGCTCTCCGGCGCCGCGGGCCGGGAGCTCGCCGACGCCTGGGGGGTCCCCCTCGTGCTGACCCTGCACACCACGGCGCTCGGGAAGAACCTGCGCGCCCGCACCGGGGAGGGCGTCGAACCGGCCTCTCGCGCCGAGGCCGAGGCCGGGCTGATCGCTCGGGCCGAGGCCACGGTGGTCAACACCCGGACCGAGGCGCTGCAGATGATCGAGCTCTACGACGCCGACCCCGCCCGCCTGACCGTGATCACCCCCGGCGTCGACCTCTCGGCGTTCTCCCCGGACGCCGCCCCCGGCGAGCCCCGCCGCACCGGCGGACCGCCCCCCGGCTCCCCCGGCCGTCCGCTGCGGGTCCTCTTCGCCGGGCGCCTGCAGGCGCTCAAGGGCCCGCACGTGCTCGTCGACGCGCTCGCCCGGCTCCGGGCGACCGATCCCGGCCTGACGGTGGAGCTGGACGTCGTGGGGGTCGGCACCCACGGCTTCACGACCACGCTGCGGGAGCGCGTGCGGGAGCTCGGCCTGGAGGACGTCGTGCGCTTCGGACCCGCCCTGCCCGCACCGCAGCTCGCCGCCCGGATGCGGCGGGCCGACGTCGTGGCCGTGCCGTCCTCCTCGGAGACGTTCGGCCTCGTGGCCCTGGAGGCCCAGGCCTGCGGCACCCCCGTGCTCGCCACGGACGTCGACGGGCTGCGCACCGCGGTGCTCGACGGGCTCACCGGCCGGCTCGTGCCCGACCGCGACCCCGGTTCGTGGGCGCGGGCCCTGCTCGCGCTCGCGGGCGACCCGGCCGCGCTGGAGCGCATGGGCCGCACGGCCGCCCGGCGCGCCGAGGGCCACTCCTGGGAGCGCACGGCCCGGGCCACGGCGGAGGTCTACGCCCGGGTGCGGGCCCGGGCGGGGGTACGCGGCGGTAGCGGGCGGCGCCTGAATACACTCGAACGGTGACGACTCCCCCTCTCTCCTCCGCAGCCCTCGCCCGCCACCTCGACCGGCACCGGATCACCGGTGCGGTCGCGACCCCCCGCGAGGCGAACCTGCGCAACATCCAGGGCTTCCTCGACGGCGACCAGCACCAGCACATGGGCGTGGTCCGCACCCGGGAGTGGACCTTCGACGACGTGTTCGCGCTGATGCGGGACCGCGTCGGCATCTCCGCCGACCACGGTCACCTCGAGGGCCAGGACACGATCTCCGCCGAGCGGGCCGTCGCCGGGCTGGAGCGCTACGCGCGGGTGCTGGGCGAGGTGGTCGCCGCCGGCGGCCGGGTGCTCTTCGCGACCGGCCACCCGGCCGGCCTGTTCCCGGTCTACGCGCAGCTCGCCCGGGTGGCCCGCCGCGCCGGCGCGCACGTGGTGCAGGTCCCGGACGGCTTCCCGTTCGAGGACGGCGACGTGCGGCAGATCGAGAGCGTGGTGATGGTCGAGCAGTACGGCGGGCTGCGGCACACCCACTTCCCCGGGCCGATGTCCCTGACCCTGGAGAAGCTGCGCCGGGACGGGCAGAACCCGCCCGACCTCGTGGTCGCCGACCACGGTTTCGCCGGGGCCGCCGGGTCGCGGGGGCTGCGGACCATCGCGGTCGCGGACTGCAACGACCCGGGCGTGTTCGTGGCGGAGGCGCAGGGCCAGGTCGAGGTCGCCGTGCCGCTCGACGACAACCTCCCGCCGCGGGTCTACGAGCCGGTCACGGCGTTCGTGCTCCACCGCGCCGGGCTGGCGGACCACGTCTGAGGACCCCGCACGGACCGGGACCCCCGCACCGGTGCCGGTGCGGGGG
>NZ_JBHVDI010000111.1:0-12784 GCF_042802875.1 Kocuria sp. NPDC057446
CCCGGCTGAAGGTCTACACGGTCTCCGAGATGCTCGACCTGCGCTACGGCGGCCGGGCCGGGGGCCGGATCAGGCCAGCGACGCGTCGAGGGTGATCTCCACGGACAGCGCCTGCGAGACCGGGCAGCCGGCCTTGGCCTCCTCGGCGACGCGCGCGAAGTCCTCCGCGGAGATGTTCTCCACCTGCGCCGCCACGGTCAGCGTGACGCCCTTGATGCCCTCGCCCGCCACGAAGGTCACCTCGGCGGAGGAGTCCAGGCGGGTGGGCGGGGTGTCGTTCTGGGCGAGCATGTTGGACAACGCCATGGCGTAGCAGGTGGCGTGCGCGGAGGCCAGCAGCTCCTCCGGGCTGGTCCGGGGGCCGGCGCCGCTCTCGGCGCGCGTGTCCCAGTCCACGTCGAAGGGGCCCAGGCCCGAGCCGCTCAGGCTGGTGGTGCCCGAGCCGTTGAAGAGATCTCCGGTCCAGACGGTGCTGGCCTTGCTGACGACGGGTTTCGGCATAGTTCCTCCTGAGGTCCACGGCAGACGGGGGATCCGTCCGCCGGCGCCGGGCGGCGCTGCTGTCACGCTAGCGGATCCCGTGCGGCGTGCGGTCGGCCGGCGTCGGTTTCCGCCGTGGGCGCGACGCCGGACGGGTGCTACCCGAGGGGCTTCCTGGGGGTGTCCGGCCCGCGGGAGGTTCCGCGGTCGGCCACGGCGCGGGTGGTGGCGTGCGCCGCCGCGGACACGGCCCGTTCCAGCGGCCCCCGCCCGAACGCGTGCCGCCAGGCCAGCGCGACGAGGGCGGACACGAGGAGGCAGGCCACGAACCAGAGCAGTGGACTGCTGTAGTGCACCTCGGTGGAGAGCAGGGCCAGCTGCCCCGTGTACAGCGTCAGGGTCATGGCGCCCATGGCCGTGAGCGGCAGGAGCCACTTGCCGGACTCGCGCCCCACGAGCAGGAGGGCACCGAGCACGGCCGTGCTCACGCCCAGGCTCCACGCCACCGAGAGCGGCGTGTTGGTGTGCGGGGCGGAGAGCGCCTGCCACCACAGCGACGAGGTCGGCAGCGGTCCGCCCGCGCCGAACACGATGAGGTGGTCCAGGTCCTCCCGGGTCAGGGAGGCGATGCTGTAGAGCAGGACGTTGTAGCCGTCCACGCCGTAGAGGAGCACCCAGGAGACGAGCTTGGCCAGGGCCGCGAGGCCGAGCCCCACGGCCAGGAGCCGGGTCTGCAGGCGCAGGCCCTTGAGATTGAGCCGGCCGAGGGCCAGGCCGGCCAACAGGTAGGCCATGTACGTCACGGCCGGGTAGGTGCCGGTGAGCGTCAGCTGCCAGAAGAGGGCGACCGGCTCCGTGACGAGGTGGGCGAACGTCGGGTTGACGGCGCTGTGCTCCGGCACCACGTCGCCCAGCCAGTGGATCAGGAACGGCCCCAGCAGCAGGAACGCCGCCGAGCACAGGAACAGGGTCCGTGCCCGCAGCCCGAGGAAGGGCAGCGCGAGCAGGTAGAAGAGACCGTAGTGGACCAGGATGCCGGCGGCGGGCGGGTCCGCCGGCATCAGGTACCCCACGGTCAGCCCGATCGCCATGATCAGCAGGGCGCGCACCACGATCCCGGCGCCGGCGGCGGTGAGGTCCCGGCCCCGGCGGGGCCTGCGCCCGCCGGTGGAGAACGCGAGACCGACACCGGCGAGCAGGGCGAACAGCGCCGCGGAGTCCCCCGCGAACAGCAGCCACGAGAGGGTCGGCCGGTCGTTGTCGGGATAGGACTGCGGCAGGAAGTGGACGGCCGTCAGCCCGACGAGAGCCAGGCCCCGCGCGGCGTCCACGGCGAGCAGACGCCCGGCCGACCGGCGCGGGTCGAGCCCGCCGGTGGGCTCCGCGGTCCGGTCTCGCGTGGGGTGGTCGTTCATGGATCCCGCCGTCCTGTTCCTCATCCCCGGTCCCGCGGTGGCTCGCCCTGGAGGATGTCGTGTGCACTGCCGTCAATCTTCGCATCCGGGCCGGTGGTCGCGGCAACGTTGCGCCGGAAGGCTCAGGAGGCGGCGTGCAGCTCAGGGGCGGGCGGCGGCACGGGCAGATCGGCGCCGCGGGCAGATCGGCGCCGCGGCGGTGCAGGACCCTGGTCCGCGTCCGGCGCCGGGCGTCCAGGGCGGCGGCCGCCGCCTCGACGGGCTCCGCCTCGGGGGCGAGGACCTCCACCGCCTCGCGCAGCTCCGCGTCCTGCTCCACGACGCCGCGAGCAGGTCCACCGCGGCGGGCTCGAGCTCATGCGCGCAGGTGAGGCCGATGCTCACCCGTGCCGCGGGCCGCGTGGAGCGCGCCCGATGGACAGTCAGCAGCCTGTCTGTTCGAGTGCCCACAAACCCTGAGCCACCTTCTGGTCGGTCCGCACGCGGGGAGCCCGGGGTCGGCTGAAGATCTGACGAAGATCCGCGCCCTGCTGCTCGATCCGTGAGCCGGGGGCGCCGGCCGGGGCGAGACTGGAGACATGGACATCCCTGGGAGCGCCCCCGCCGCGGCGGCCGGGCGGGTGCTGGTGGTCGACGACGAGAAGGCCCTCGCGGGGATGGTCGCGTCCTATCTCGCCCGGGCGGGCTACGCGGTCGTGCAGGCGCACACCGGCCCCGGCGCCCTGGCGGCCGCCCGGGCGGACCGGCGGGACGTGGTGGTGCTGGACCTCGGGCTGCCCGGGCTGGACGGGATCGAGGTGTGCCGGCGGATCCGGGCGTCCTCCGAGTGCCACGTCCCGATGCTGACGGCGCGGGGGGACAAGGAGGACGAGCTCGCCGGCCTGGCGGCCGGCGCCGACGACTACATCACGAAGCCCTTCAGCGTCCGGGAGCTCGTGGCCCGGGTGCAGGCGGTCATGCGGCGCCCGCGGACGGGGTGCCGGCGGCGGGGCCGGGGACCCCCTTCGTGGTCGGGGAGCTCGAGATCGACGTCGCCGGCCGCCGGGTGCGCGTGGCCGGGGAGCCGGTGGCGCTCACCCGCACCGAGTTCGACCTCCTGGCGGCCCTCGCCGCGCGCCCGGGGGAGGCCCTGTCCCGCCGGCGCCTCATCGACATCGTGTGGGACCCGGCCTGGGTGGGGGGACGAGCACCTCGTGGACGTCCACGTCGGCCACGTGCGCCGCAAGCTCGGCGACGATCCCGCCCGACCGCGCTGGGTCGACACCGTGCGCGGCGTCGGCTACCGGATGGTGGTGCCGTGAGACCGCGGCGCGCGCGCGGACTGGCCGCGCGCTTCCTGCTCGCCCAGCTGCTCGTGGTCGCCGCGAGCGTGTGCGCGGCGGCGGTCGTGGCGTCCCTGGCCGGTCCGCCGCTGTTCCACGAGCACCTCCTGCGGGCCGGGGCAGATCCCGGCTCCGCCCAGCTCTTCCACGCCGAGCGCGCCCACCGCGACGCCAGTCTCTGGACGCTCGGGGTGGCCCTGCTGACCGCCCTGCTCTGCGCGCTGGCCGAGCTCACCCGCGCCGCCGAGGACATGTCCGGCGGCCGCTACGGGACGCGGGTGCCGCCCATGGGCGCCGGGGCGGAGGTCGACGCGCTCGCCGGGTCCTTCAACACGATGGCCGCCCGGCTCGCGCGCACGGAGCACGTCCGGCGCCGGATGCTCTCGGACCTGGCCCACGAGCTGCGCACCCCCGTGGCGGTGCTCGCCGTGTACCTGGAGGGGCTCGAGGACGGCGTCACCACGTTCGACGGGACCACGGGAGCCGTCATGGGCGAGCAGCTCGCCCGGATCACCCGGCTGGTCGAGGACCTGGACGACGTCTCCCGTGCCGAGGAGGGCCGCATCGTGCTGGGGCGGGAGCACGTGCCGGTGGCCCGCCTGCTGTGCGCGGGCGCGGACGCCGCGCGGGAGGACTGCGCCGACCGCGGCGTGACCCTGCGCGTCGAGGCGGATCCCGGGCTGGGGGCGGTGGACGTGGACCGGCAGCGCATGGGACAGGTCCTCGGCAATCTGCTCTCCAATGCCCTGCGGCACACCCCGCCCGGGGGAGAGGTGGTGCTCGGTGCGTGCTCGGCCGGCTCCGGGGAGGTGGAGATCCGTGTCGCCGACACGGGCGAGGGCATGACGGCGGAGCAGCTCCCGCACGTCTTCGAGCGCTTCTCCCGCGGCGACGCCGCGCGGGACCGGGACCACGGCGGGTCCGGAATCGGCCTGACGATCTCCCGCGCCCTCGTGGAGGCGCACGGCGGCACCTTGACGGCCGCCTCGCCCGGCCCCGGGCGCGGGTCGGTGTTCGTCCTGACGGTGCCCGCCGCCCGGAACGGCGCGGCGGGGGAGGGGCCGGCGACACCGTGAGCGCACCGACCTTGATCCATACCCCTGGGGGGTATAAAGTGAGAGCTCGCCCCGGATGCAGCCCAGCCCGCGGCACCCGGGAGCCGCGGAAAGGAGCACCATGAGCACCTCACGGTCCCCCGGCCGCCGCACGGCGCCGCACGACGGTCCCCGCCACCCCGCAGACGACGGCACGCACGGGCAGGCCATGCCGGACGACCACGCCCATTCGGCCGTGGACGAGGACCACGTGGTGCACGCGCACGGCGAGCACGCGGGGCACTCCACGGCCATGTTCCGGAGCAGGTTCTGGCTCAGCCTCGTGCTGGCTGTCCCCGTGGTCGTCTTCAGCCCGATGGTCGGGCACCTGCTGGGCTACCACGTCCCCCAGTTCCCCGGCTCCGCCTGGATCCCACCGGTGCTGGGCACGGTCATCTTCCTCCGGGGCGGGGCCCCCTTCCTGCAGGGAGGACTCACCGAACTGCGGTCGAGGCAGCCGGGGATGATGCTGCTGATCGCCATGGCCATCACCGTCGCCTTCGTGGCGTCCTGGGCGACGACCCTGGGCATCGGCGGGTTCGACCTCGACTTCTGGTGGGAGCTGGCCCTGCTCGTGGTGATCATGCTGCTGGGCCACTGGACGGAGATGCGCGCCCTCGGAGCGGCGTCCTCCGCCCTGGACGCCCTGGCGGCCCTGCTGCCCGACGAGGCGGAGAAGGTGGACGGGACAGCGGTCGTCACCGTCCCCGTCGCCGAGCTGGCGGTCGGCGACGTCGTCCTGGTGCGCTCGGGCGCCCGCGTTCCCGCCGACGGGGAGATCGTCGACGGATCCGCCGAGTTCGACGAGTCCATGATCACCGGCGAGTCGAGGACCGTGGGCCGCCACCCCGGCGACACCGTGGTGGCCGGGACCGTGGCCACCGACAGCGCCGTGCGGGTGCGGGTCGGCGCCGTGGGAGAGGACACGACGCTGGCCGGCATCCAGCGGATGGTGGCCGAGGCGCAGGAGTCCTCCTCACGGGCCCAGGCGCTGGCCGACCGCGCGGCGGCCCTGCTCTTCTGGTTCGCGCTGGGCGCGGGCCTCCTCACCGCCCTCGCCTGGACGCTGCTGGGCAGCCCCGGAGACGCCGTCGTCCGCACGGTGACCGTGCTGGTCATCGCCTGCCCCCACGCCCTGGGACTGGCCATCCCGCTGGTCATCGCCATCTCCACCGAGCGCGCGGCCCGGTCCGGCGTGCTGATCAAGAACCGGATGGCCCTCGAGCGGATGCGCACCGTCGACGTGGTGCTCTTCGACAAGACGGGCACCCTCACCGAGGGCGCCCACGCCGTGACCGGCACCGTCCCGGCGGCCGGCGTCCCGGTCCCGGAGCTGCTGGCCCTCGCGGCGGCCGCCGAGGCCGACAGCGAGCACCCCGTGGCCCGCGCCGTCGTCGCGGCCGCCGCGGAGCACCCGGAGGAGGGCGGGCGGGCGCGGCGCGGGACGCAGTTCCGCTCCGTCACCGGTCGCGGTGTGCGCGCCACGGTCGAGGGCGCCGAGATCACGGTGGGCGGGCCGAACATGCTGCGCGAGCTCGGGGCGTCCGTCCCGCCCGAGGTCGCCGAACCGGCGGAGGAGTGGGCCCGGCGCGGTGCCGGCGTGCTGCACGTCCTGCGGGACGGGCAGGTCATCGGCGCGGTGGCCCTGGAGGACCGCGTCCGCCCGGAGTCCCGGGCGGCCGTGCGGGCCCTGCAGGCCCGCGGGGTGAAGGTCGCCGTGATCACCGGCGACGCCCGCCAGGTCGCCGAGGCCGTCGGCGCCGAGCTGGGCATCGACGAGGTCTTCGCCGAGGTCCTGCCGCAGGACAAGGACACCAAGGTCGTGGAGCTCCAGTCCCGCGGGATGACCGTGGCGATGGTCGGCGACGGCGTCAACGACGCCCCGGCCCTCGCCCGCGCCGAGGTGGGCATCGCCATCGGGGCCGGCACCGACGTGGCCATGGAGTCCGCCGGGGTGGTGCTGGCCGGCAGCGACCCCCGGTCGGTGCTGTCGATGATCGACCTCTCCCGGGCCAGCTACCGGAAGATGATCCAGAACCTCGTGTGGGCCACCGGCTACAACGTGATCGCCGTGCCCCTGGCCGCCGGCGTGCTCGCACCCGTGGGGATCGTGCTGTCGCCGGCCGTCGGCGCGGTGCTGATGTCGGTGTCCACGATCGTGGTGGCGCTCAACGCCCAGCTGCTACGCCGGCTGGACCTCGCGCCGGAGCGACTGGCCGCCACCGGCGAGCGCCGTCCCACCGAGCCGGCCCCCGCCGACCGCCCCGACCCCTGACCACCCGATGACCACCCCGACCCCTGACCCCCGGCCCGACCGGCCGGACCGACCACCGGAGAAGGACACCCCCATGACGCGCTGCACCACTCTCGCCGCCCTCGCACTGGCCTCGACCCTGGCCCTGGCCGGCTGCGCCGCCGGTACCACCGAGCAGGACACCGGCGCGGCCGCGGGGACCCCGGCCCCGGCCGCCTCCGCCCCCGCCGGGACGGGCACCACCCCGGCGACCGCCGAGCCGATCGACGCCGAGCACGACGACGGCGACGTGATGTTCGCCCAGATGATGATCCCGCACCACGAGCAGGCCGTGGACATGAGCGAGATGCTGCTGGCCAAGGACGACGTCCCGGCCGAGGTCGCCGGCCTCGCCCGGCAGGTCGCCGACGCCCAGGGCCCCGAGATCGAGCGGATGCACCGGATGCTCGAGACCTGGGGAGAGCAGCCCCTGGCGGACTCCGGGGACATGGCGGGCATGGACCACGGCTCCGGGTCCGGGATGAGCGGGATGATGACGCCCGAGGACCTGCAGGCCCTCGAGGCGGCCGAGGGTGCGGACGCGGCCCGGCTGTACCTGGAGCAGATGACCGTCCACCACGAGGGCGCGGTCGAGATGGCCCGGGATCAGGTCGAGAACGGGCGGAACGCCCAGGCCGTCGAGCTCGCCCGGCAGGTCGTCGAGGACCAGGAGGCGGAGATCGCCGAGATGGAGCGGATGCGCCAGGAGCTGCCGGACGGTTCCTGACCGCCCCGCCGCCCGGCGTCGCCGCAGCCGGGCGCCGCACTGCAGGAAGCAACCAACCGATCGACCAAGGAGGACCGCGATGATGTGGGGCGACGGCATGGGAGGTGGCATGGGCTGGATGTGGCTCTTCTGGCTCCTGCTGATCGTGGGCACCACCGTGCTGGTGGTCGTGCTGGTGACGCTCCTCACCGGCAGCCGGGGCGGCGGCAGCCGGCAGGGCGGTCCCCTCCCGCCGCCGACGGGTGCGGGACCGCGCCGGGCGCGGGAGATCCTGGAGGAGCGCTACGCCCGGGGGGAGATCAGCACCGAGGAGTTCCGGGAACGGCTGCGCACCCTGGAGGAGGGCGACCGGTGAGCCCGCTGAGCCGCCGGCAGCTGCTGGCCCTGGGTGCGGCCGGGGCCGGCGCCGCGGCCGTGGGCGGGGCCGGGCTGTGGTGGAGCAGCGGCGGCGGCGAGTCCCTCGGTGACGGCCGGGAGCTGGCGCAGCCCGAGGTGCTGGCGGGCCGGGGCGGAGTCCTCGACCTGGCGCTGGCGGCCGCCCCCGCGGAGGTGCGGATCGGGGCGCGGACCGCGCACGTGCAGGCCTACAACGGCTCGCTGCCCGGACCCACCCTGCGGGTCCGCCCCGGGGACACGCTCCGGGTGGCGATGACCAACGGCCTGGAGGCCCCGACGAACCTGCACGTGCACGGGCTGCACGTCTCCCCGCGGGCCAACGGGGACAACCCGTTCGTGAGCATCGGACCGGGGGAGTCCTTCGACTACGAGTTCGTCCTGCCGGAGGACCACCCGCCGGGCACCTACTGGTACCACCCGCACCACCACGGCCACGTGGCCGACCAGATCGCCGCAGGACTCTACGGGGTGATCGTCGTCGAGGACCCCGACCCCGTCCCGGTGGCCCGCGAGCGGGTGCTGGTGGTCTCCGACCTCACCCTGGACGGCTCCGGGGAGCCGGCCGAGGTCTCCCCGCCGCAGCGGATGATGGGCCGGGAGGGCGAGACCGTGCTGGTCAACGGTCAGGTCCGCCCCGAGGCCACCGCGGCGCCGGGAGAGCGGGAGCTGTGGCGGGTCGTCAACGCCTGCCCGTCCCGGTACCTGCGCCTGAGCCTGGACGGCCAGGAGCTGCGGCTGTCCGGCCGCGACGCCGGCCGCCTGACCGAGCCGGTCGAGCTCACCGAGGTGGCCCTCGCCCCCGGCAACCGGGCGGAGCTGCTCGTGGACGCCCGCGAGGGCACCTCCCGCCTGACCGCCGCCCCCGTGGACCGCGGGAGCATGGCCGGGATGATGGGCGGGGCGATGCCCGGGGACGGCCCCGGCACCGACGAGCCGGTCGACCTGCTCACCTTCCAGGTCACCGGGGACCGGGTCCGGGACCCCGGCCCCGTGCCTCCCGGCCCGTCCCTGCGCGACCTGCGCGACGAGCCGCCCGCGGCCCGGCGCACCCTGGACTTCGCCATGGGCATGGGCATGGGCATGGGCATGGGCGGGACGATGGGCGGCATGCGCGGGCCCGGGGCGATGGCGTCCTTCACGATCGACGGCCGGGGGTTCGACCCCGAGCGCACCGACCAGCAGGTCCGGGCCGGGACCGTGGAGGAGTGGACCCTGGTCAACTCCAGCCCGATGGACCACCCGGTGCACCTGCACGTGTGGCCCGTGCAGGTCGTGACGGAGGGCGGCCGCGAGGTCCCCGAGCCCCGGTGGCTCGACGTGGTGAACGTCCCGGCCTTCGGGGAGGTGACGGTCCGGGTGGCCTTCGACGACTTCACCGGCCGCACCGTCTACCACTGCCACATCCTCGACCACGAGGACCTCGGCATGATGGGCACGGTCGAGGCCCGCTGAGCACCGCCGGGCACCCCCGGGACGGGACGTCCGGCGCCCGCCGGGCACCGGGAACCAGGCTCCCGCGCAGGCCCCGGTGCTACTCTCCGCAGTGAGCCGGGGAACGCTCCGGCGACGACGGCGGCACCTTCCGCCGCCCCCGACCGCAGCGATCCAGCCCGTCCCGGAGAGTGGTGATCCCCGTACTGCCGCACCCGACCCGCGAAGAGACCACCGGCCCCGCCCGCACCTTCGGGGTGGAGGAGGAGCTGCTCCTCGTGGACGCCGAGACGCTGGAACCCGCGGCCGCCGGTGCGGACGCCGTGCGCGCGCACGCCGCCGGCTCCCACGATGCGCCGGCGTCGGTCCACCAGGTCACCACCGAGCTGCAGCAGGAGCAGATCGAGGTCGCCGGTCCTCCGCTGACCGGCCTCGCGGAGCAGGTCGCCGCCATCCGCGAGGGGCGCGCCCTGGCCGACGCCGCCGCCCGCGCGGTGGGCGCCCGCGCCGTCGCTCTCGCCGCGCCGGTCACGGCGGGAGCCCCGCACCTCGTGCCGGCGCCGCGCTTCCGGTGGCTCCGGGAGCGCTTCGGCCTGGTGGCCGACGAGCAGCTGACCTGCGGCCTGCACGTGCACGTCGGCGTCGGCAGCCGCGAGGAGGGCGTGGCCGTGCTGGACCGCATCCGGGTGTGGCTGCCCGTCCTCCTCGCCCTGAGCGGCAACTCACCGTTCTGGTTCGGCCGCGAGACCGGCTTCAGCAGCTTCCGCTACCAGGCCTGGGTCCGCTGGCCGACGGCCGGCCCCAACGAGGTCTTCGGCTCGGTCGAGGAGTACGACCGGCACCGCGAGGACCTGCTGCGCTCCGGGGTGCCGCTCGACCTCGGCATGCTGTACTTCGACGCCCGGCTCTCGGCCCGCTACCCCACGGTGGAGGTCCGGATCACCGACGTGTGCCTGGACGCGGAGCACGCCGGGGTGCTGGCCGCCCTCTCCCGGGCGCTGGTCGAGACCGCTGCCCGCCAGTGGCGGACCGGCCTCCCGGCACCGTCGGCGAGCGCCGCGCAGCTGCGGGCGTGGTCCTGGCAGGCCAGCAGGTACGGCGTCGAGGGACCGCTCATCAGCCCGGCCACCGCTGCGCCCGCCCCGGCCCAGGACGTCGTGGCCGAGCTGCTCGCCGTCGTGCACCCCGTGCTCGCGGAGTGGGGCGAGGCCGAGCAGGTGGAGTCCGTGCTGACCGGCGTCCTGCGGGACGGCTCCGGCACCCGGCGGCAGCGCACGTCCTTCGCCCCGCGGCAGGACCCGCTGGACGTCGTGCGCACGGCGCTCGAGGAGACCCACCGGTGAGGACGCGGCGGCACCCCGCCCTCGAGCGGCGGCGCGTCCTCGCCGGGAGCCACCCGGTGGACGTGCGGGGGACCTTCGACCCGGCGCGGCCCCCGGTGGTCCTCGTGCACGGCGTCGGCATGTCGGGCCGCTACTTCCTGCGCTTCGCGGACGCGCTCGCGGCCACGCACGACGTCTACGCCCTCGACCTGCCGGGCTACGGCACGGCCCCCCGCCCCCTGCGCCCCCTGACGCCGCTCGAGCTCGGCCGCGTGGTCGCGGACGCGGTCGAGGCGCTGGGGCTGGAGGCTCCCGTCGTCGTCGGCCACTCCATGGGCTGCCAGATCGTGGTGGACGCGGTCAAGGACCACCCCGGCCGGTGGGCCGGCTACGTGCTGGTGGGGCCGACCGTCGACCCCACCGCCCGCACCCTGCTCCACCAGGGGTGGCGGCTGCTGCGGGACACCCTGCGCGAGCCGCCGCGCACCAACGCCGTGGTCGCCCTCGACTACCTCCGGATGGGCCCGCTCCGCTACCTGCGCACGGCCCGGCACATGCTCCGCGACCGGATCGAGGAGAACGTCCGGGGCTGCACGCCCCCGGGGCTGGTCGTGCGCGGGTCCCGCGACCCCATCGCCCAGCGGGACTGGGCGCGCCGCCTGGCCCGGACGGCCCCCGACGCCCGCTTCCTCGAGATCCCCGGCGCCCCGCACAACGTCCAGCACACCGACCCCCAGGAGCTCGCCGCCGCATGCGCACCCTTCCTCGACTCCTGCGGGCCGGGTCCTCGTCCCGGGAGCCCGGCATGATCCCGCGCCGGCTGGGCGAGACGGGCACCAATCTCACGGCCTGGGCCCGGGACTACGTCTACGCGGTCCGGTGGCAGGCCGCCGGGCTCCTCGGCCGCTGGGACCCCGCCCACTACCGGGGCGCGGGGGAGCCGGGGCGGACGCCGGTCGTGCTGATCCCCGGGATCTACGAGTCGTGGACGTTCCTGCTCCCGGTGGCCGGGCTGCTGCGGGAGCACGGCCACGACGTCCACGTGGTGGAGGACCTGCGGTTCAACACCGGGAGCATCGAGGAGATGGCGGCGCTGGTCGACGAGCACATCCGGCGGGAGGGGCTCGAGCGCTGCGTGCTGGTCGCGCACAGCAAGGGCGGGCTCATCGGCAAGCACCTCCTGGCCCACCACAACGAGCGCACCGCGATCCAGGGTCTCGTGGCCGTCAACACCCCCTTCTCCGGCTCCGAGCTCGCCCGGCTCCTACCCCTCCCGGCGATCCGGGTGTTCCTGCCGCACTCCCCGGAGCTGACGGCGCTCACCACCAGCCGGGAGGTCGACCGGCACATCGTCTCCGTCTACGGCCTGTTCGACCCCCACATCCCGGGCGGCAGCCGGCTCGAGGGAGCGCACAACGTGCAGCTCGGCACGCGCGGGCACTTCCTCCCACTGAGCGACCCGCGCGTGCACGACGCGATCCTGGAGGGGATCGGCACGCTCACCCGCTGATCCCGCCGGCGGCACCGCCGGCCCCGGCCGGGACGGCGTCCAGGGCGCACCGTCGCAACGGGGGCCGGCGTCGGAGGCGACTGCTACTCTGCGGCCACCGAGCGTCCCCCGACGGGACGGCGGAGGCAACAACGACGGACGACGCCGGAGAGGCGGGTGCCACCGTGGTCGTACTGGGACTGACGCCCTTCCAGGGCTGGGAGGTGGTGTCCTGGGCCCTGCTGGCCGCCGCCGCGGCGTGGACGGTGGCGCGGGGCCTCCGCTGGCTCGTGCGCCGCTACGGGGAGAACACCCGATGGGGCCGCAGGTCGCGCACCCGGCTCGGCCTGCGCCGGGCCCGCGACGGACTGCTCGAGCGGCATGCCGCCGGAGAGCTCACCGAGGACGAGTACCGGGAGCGGCTGCGGCTGCTCGACCAGGAGGGCCGCGCCGGCCCGTGATCCCGGCGGCACGTGCCCGCCCCGGCGGACGGGCGGGGCTGACGGACGGCAAGCATGCTGACAGAGTGGGGGGCGTCCGTGTCCCTCCGCACCGGCGGGACGAGAAGAGGCGACGACGAGGAGACTCCCATGTCCGACAAGCCCGATCCCATCGAGCTGCAGAAGCACCTCGGCGGCCTGGACCACCCGGTCGGCAAGGACGAGATCGTGCGGAGGGCGCAGGACTCCGGCGCGGACGACTCCGTCCTCGACGCGCTCCGGAACCTCCCCGACCGGCAGTACGAGAAGCCCACGCACGTGACCGAGGCGGTCTTCGGCGGGTAGGCCCTCCGGCCCGCCGCGGGGGCGGCCCCA
>NZ_JBHVDI010000112.1:0-12687 GCF_042802875.1 Kocuria sp. NPDC057446
GGGCCGTCCCGCGACCAGCGGGACGGCCCTCGTGCGTGCGCCCGGCCGCGCGGGCCGGAACGGGCGTGCGCTCAGACGGTGCGGAACGCGGCGACCGCGTTGTGGCCGCCGAAGCCGAAGGAGTTGGACACGGCCACGAACTCCCCGGACGGGAGGTCGCGGGCGTCCGTGACGACGTCGAGATCGATCTCCGGGTCCTGGTTCTCGAGGTTGATCGTGCACGGCGCGGTGCGGTGGTGGACGGCCAGCACGGTGAGCACCGCCTCCACGGCACCCGAGCCGCCCAGGATGTGGCCCGTCATCGACTTGGTCGCCGAGACGCACATGTCGTCCACGGCGGAGCCGAACGCACGGCGCAGCGCGCCGGCCTCGGGGGCGTCGCCCTTGGGCGTCGAGGTCGCGTGCGCGTTCACGTGCCGGACGTCGCCCGGCCCGAACTCGCCGGTCTCCATGGTCTCGGCGAGGGCACGGGCCGCCCCGCGGCCCTCCTCGTCGGGCGCGGTGATGTGGTAGGCGTCCGAGGTGAGGCCCGCGCCCGCGAGCTCGGCGTAGACGCGCGCCCCGCGGGCCTTCGCGTGCTCCTCCGACTCGAGCACCACGGCGCCGGCGCCCTCGCCCATGACGAATCCGTCACGGCCGGTGTCGTAGGGACGGGAGGCGCGCTCGGGCTCGTCGTTGCGCTTGGACAGCGCCTGCATCGAGGCGAACGCCGCGATGGTCACGGGGTGGATCGCCGACTCGGCGCCACCCACCACCACGAGGTCCGCCTTGCCGGAGCGGATGAGGTTCATGCCCTGGTAGAAGGCCTCCGTGCCGGACGCGCACGCGGAGACGGGCGTGATGGACGCGGCACGGGCCTTGAGGTCCATGCCGACGGCCGCCGCGTTGCCGTTGGGCATGAGCATCGGGACGGTGAGCGGCATGACGCGCCGCGCCCCGCGCTTCTGCAGGGTGTCGTAGGCGTCCAGCAGGGTCCAGACCCCGCCGATGCCGGTGCCGAAGGCCACGGCGAAGCGGTCCGGGTCGACCTCGTCGGAGGTCTCGGCGTTGCTCCCGGAGAAACCGGCGTCGGCCCACGCCTCGCGCGCGGCGATGACGGACAGCTGGCCCGAGGGGTCCAGGCGCTTGGCCTCGACCCGGGAGAGCACCTCGCCGGCGGGGGTCGAGACGGGCGCGGCGATCCGCACGCCCAGATCGTAGGTGTCCACCCAGTCGTGCTCGATGGCTCTGACACCGGAGACGCCCGTGGTGGCGCTGCGCCACAGCTCGGGGACGGTACCACCGATCGGGGTGGTGGCACCGAGACCGGTGACGACTACTTTGCGGGTCATGACTGCACTTCCTCGTGTCCTGGGGTGATGCGGCGGGCGGCCCGCCCGGTCGCTGGTCGGTGCGGCGCGGCGGATCCTGCGGTCCGCCGCGTCCCGCACCGACCGGCCGGATCAGGCCTGGGCGTTGTCGATGAAGCTGACGGCGTCCTCGACGGTCTTGAGGTTCTTGACCTCCTCGTCGGGGATGGTCACGTCGAACTTCTCCTCGGCGTTGACCACGATGGTCATCATCGAGATGGAGTCGATGTCGAGGTCCTCGGTGAAGGACTTGTCCAGCTGGACGGCCTCGGTCTCGAGGCCGGTCTCCTCGTTGACGATCTCGGCCAGGCCGGTCAGGATTTCCTCTTTGCTCGCCATGGTGGCTTTCCTTTCTCTGCGGCTGCCGGAGCAGCCGGTGGTGACGTGCGCCCCGGGCAGGTGCCGGGTGCATCTGTCCCGGTCAGGCCGTCGGGGCCGGTCCGGGGGACATCGGGTGTGCGGTTCAACCCTACGACGACTCGCAGGGCCCCGCGGTGGCACCGACACGTGGGCGGGACCCCGGTCCCCGTGCCGGCGGAGGTCAGGGCAGGACGACGACCTGGGCCCCGTAGACGAGGCCGGCGCCGAAGCCGATCTGCAGGGCGAGCTTGCCGGACAGCTCCGGGTGCTCGGCGAGCAGACGGTGCGTGGCCAGGGGCACGGACGCGGCGGAGGTGTTGCCGGAGTCCGCGATGTCCCGGGCGATCACCACGGACTCGGGCAGCTTCAGCGTCTTGGCCATCTGGTCGATGATCCGCATGTTCGCCTGGTGCGGGATGAAGGCGCTCAGGTCCTCGGGGCTCACCCCGGCCACGTCCATGGCCTCCTGCGCGCGCTTGGCGACCTCCCAGGAGGCCCAGCGGAAGACCGTCTGGCCGTCCTGGCGCAGGGTCGGCCACAGGGTGGCGTCCTCGCGCACGGCGCCCGTCTCCGGATCGAGGAGGTCGGGGGACTGGGCGCGCTCGCGCCCCTGCTCCACCGCCCGGATGTCGGTCAGCGGGTGGGTCATCCGGATGGCGTCCCACTTGGAGCCGTCGGAGCCCCACACCGAGGGGCCGATGCCGGGGGTGTCGGAGGGACCGACGACCACGGCGCCCGCGCCGTCGCCGAGCAGGAAGGAGATCGAGCGCTCGCCGTTGTCGATGACGTCGGACAGCTTCTCCACCCCGATGACCAGCACGTAGTCCGCCGCCCCCGAGCGGACGAGGGCGTCGGCCTGGGCGATGCCGTAGCAGTAGCCGGCGCAGGCGGCCGAGATGTCGAAGGCCGGCGCCGGGGTGGCCCCCAGGCGGTCGGCCAGGGCCGCGGCGGCGGACGGGGTGAGGTAGGGGAACGAGATCGTGGAGACGATGACGGCCCCGAGCTGCGAGGCCTCGATGCCGGCGGCGGCCAGCGCCTCGCGGGCGGCGTGCTCGGACATGTCGAGGACGCTGACGTCCTCGGCGGCGCGGTGCCGGGTCCTGATGCCGGTGCGCTGCTGGATCCACTCGTCCGAGGACTCGATCCACTGGCAGACGTCGTCGTTGGTGACGATCACGTCCGGGCGGTAGACGCCCAGGCCGAGGATCCGGGAGTGCGCGTTGGTCTTCTGCTGCTTCAGGGTCACCACAGGGGTCGTTGCTCCTTCGTGCGGCCGGGCGCGGCGGACGGGCCGGCAGGGCGGGGCGGAACGGTCGCTCCGGCCTCGGGACGGGCGGCGCACCGGGTGCGCGCGCGGACGTCAGTCAAGAATACTCCTGGCCTGCTCCAGCTCCGCCGGCGAGCTCAGGGCGAGGGCCGGGACGCCCTTCATGCCGCGCTTGGCCAGACCGGCGAGCGTGCCCGCCGGGGGCAGCTCGACCAGCTGCTCGACGCCGCGCTCGAGGAGCGTCCGCATGCACAGGTCCCAGCGCACGGGGCGGCAGACCTGGGCCACGAGCGACTCGAGGTTCGCGGCGCCGCCCGTCACGTTCTCCCCGTCCGCGTTGGACAGGAGGGGGTGCACGGGGTCGGCGGGGGAGAGCCGGGGGGCCAGCTCGCGCAGGGGCTCCAGCGCCGGGGCCATGTGCTCGGTGTGGAAGGCGCCGGCCACCTTGAGGGGGATCACCCGGGCGCGGGCCGGCGGGTTCTCGGCGAGGGCGGCCAGCTGCTCGAGGGTGCCGGCGGCCACGGTCTGCCCGCCCCCGTTGGCGTTGGCGGGTGTCAGACCGGCGGCCTCGATGGCGGCGAGGACCTCGTCCTCCTTGCCGCCGAGCACCGCGCTCATGCCGGTGGGGACGGCGGCGGCGGCCTGGGCCATGGCGTTGGCCCGGGTGCGCACGAAGGACATGGCGTCGGCCTCGCTGAGGGCGCCGGCCAGGGCGGAGGCGGTGATCTCGCCGACCGAGTGGCCCGCCAGGACGAGGTCGTCCCGGCCGGGGCCGATCCGGTCGCCGAGCAGCCGGCCGGCCACGAGTCCCGCCGCCACGATGAGGGGCTGGGCCACCGCCGTGTCCTTGATCGTGTCCTCGTCGGCCTCGGTGCCGTAGTGCACGAGATCGAGTCCTGCGGCCTCGCCCAGCTCCTCGAGGTGGGCGCGGACGCCGTCGAGGGCGAGCCACTCGGTGAGGAAGCCGGGTTTCTGGGAGCCCTGTCCGGGGCAGACGATCGCGATCACCGCTACAGCTTCGCAAGGATGCGCCGCCGGGCGGTGGCCCGGAGGGCACCAAGCCCGGCGGCGGTGTTTGTAGGGAAGCTACAAGACCGGTCCCACGGCGGGCGCGGACGTGTCGATGGGGGCGCACGAGTCCGCGAGCCGGCCCGCCACGAGGGCGCAGTGCAGCACGAACGCGTCGCGGGGGACCATGGGGTCCCACCCGGTGAGGTCGCTGATCCGGCGCAGCCGGTAGCGCACCGTGTTGGCGTGCACGAACAGCTCCCGGGCGGTGGCCTCGAGGGAGTGGCCGACCGAGACGTACGCCGAGAGGGTCTCCACGAGCCCGGTCGCCGAGCGCGTGAGCGGGCGGTACACCGACTCGACCATCGCCGTGCGCGCGCTCTCGTCCCCGGCCATGGCGCGCTCCGGCCACAGGTCCTCGGAGTGGACCGGGCGGGGCGCCGCGGGCCAGGCCGGTGCCACGGACAGGGCGGCGTGGGCGAGCCGGGCGGAGCGCCCCGCCGCGAAGACCGTGGGGGACTCCGGTCCGTAGGCCACCGGCCCGGGGCCGAAGGCGGCGCTGAGCTTCTCGAGCGCCACCTCCCGGTCGGCCAGTCCCCCGAGGATGAGCACGAGCCGGTCCCCCTGGATGGAGACGAGGGAGTCCTGCGCGTGGCGGCCGGCGAGCCGCCGCAGCCGGGCCACGGTGGACGGCCCGGCCGCCTCGGGCGCGGAGCCCGTGAGCACGGTGACGGGGCCCGTCGACGCCCAGCCCAGGGCCGCGACACGGGAGCGCAGCGAGTCGGAGTGCTCCCCCCGCAGGATCCCGTCGACCACGAGCGACTCGAGCCGGGCGTCCCACGACCCGCGGTTCTCGGCGGCACGGGCGTAGACGTCGGCGGCGGCGAAGGCGATCTCCCGCGAGTAGCGCAGCACGGCCTCACGCAGCGCGGCCTCGTCGTGGTGCTTGGCGAGCTCCGGGACCTTCTCCTCGACGACGTCGACGACGATCCGCAGCAGCTGCAGGGCGTGCTGCAGGGAGATGGAGCGGGTCAGGTCCGTCGGGGCGCCCCGGAAGACCTGGGTGAGCACCCACAGGGGCTCCTCCGGGTCCTCGTACCAGCGCACGAAGGAGGAGATGCCCCGCTGGGCCACGAGTCCCAGCTCGGAGCGCTCGTCGGCGCGCAACTCCTCGAACCAGCCGAGGTCGGTCTCGAGGCGGCGGGTCGCGACCGTGGAGATGGCCCCCAGGTTCGCCTTGAGGTTCTCGAGCGTCTTCGGGTGCGGTGGGGCGAGGGGACGGGGGCGGTCGGTGGAGCGCCTGCGCGAGGGGCGCAGCCAGCGCGTCGTGGAGTTCCCGTCCTGTCCTGCCATGCCTCCGAGCTTAGAGCACGGGTTCGCCGCCCCGGACCCCGTCTGGACGACGGCGCCCCGTCCACCCGGGTGGGTGGGCGGGGCGCCGTGGAGCACCGGAGGAGTCGGCTCAGGCGTCGCCTCCGGCGTTGCCGGAGGTGCCGGCGGTGACGTCGGTGAGCGCGTACTTCTCGATCGCCTCGCCCGGAGCGCGCCAGTCGACGTCGCCGCGCTTGGCGAGCATCTCCAGGGCACGGACCACCATCGAGTGGGAGTCGATCTTGAAGTGCCGGCGGGCGCCGGCTCGGGTGTCCGAGAAGCCGAAGCTGTCGGCGCCCAGGGACGCGAACTCGTTCGGCACGAACTGGCGGATCTTGTCCGGCAGGTCCGCGCTGAAGTCCGAGACGGCCACGACCGGTCCCGTGGCCCCGGCCAGCTGCTGGGCCACGAACGGGGTCCGTGTGCCGTCACCGGGGTTGAGGAACGCGTCCTTCTCGGCGGCCAGGCCGTCGCGGCGCAGCTCCACCCACGAGGTCACCGACCACACGTCGGCGGAGACGCCCCAGTCCTCGGCGAGCAGCTTCTGCGCCTCGAGCGCCCACGGCACGGCCACGCCGGAGGCGAGCAGCTGGGCGCGGGGCCCCTCGTTCTCGGCGGGCTTCAGCAGGTAGATGCCCTTGAGGATGCCCTCGACGTCGACGCCCTCCGGCTCGGCCGGCTGCTGGTACGGCTCGTTGTAGACCGTCAGGTAGTACATGACGTTGTGGTCCTCGTCGCCCGTGCCGTACATGTGCTCGAGGCCGCGGCGCACGATGTGCGCGATCTCGTAGCCGTAGGCCGGGTCGTAGTGGATCACCGCGGGATTGGTCGCGGCCAGGAGCGGGGAGTGGCCGTCGGCGTGCTGGAGGCCCTCGCCGGTGAGCGTGGTGCGCCCGGCGGTGGCCCCGATGATGAACCCGCGGGTCATCTGGTCGGCGGCGGCCCAGAAGGAGTCGCCGGTGCGCTGGAAGCCGAACATCGAGTAGAAGATGTAGACCGGCACCATGGGCTCGCCGTGGGTGGCGTAGGCGGTGCCCGCGGCGGTGAACGCGGCCACGGACCCGGCCTCGTTGATCCCGGCGTGCAGGATCTGGCCCTGCGGGGACTCCTTGTAGGCGAGCATGAGCTCGCGGTCCACGGAGAGGTAGTTCTGGCCGTTGGGGTTGTAGATCTTCGCGGTGGGGAAGAAGGAGTCCATGCCGAAGGTGCGGGCCTCGTCGGGGACGATGGGCACGATCCGGTGGCCGAACTCCTTCTCCCGCAGCAGGTCCTTGAGGATCCGCACGAAGGCCATGGTGGTGGCCGCCATCTGCTTGCCCGAGCCCTTCTTCGCGGACTTGTACGCGGCGTCGGACGGGAGCGCGATCTCGTGCTGGTCGTGCGGGCGGTCCGGGACGAAGCCGCCGAGCTCCTTCCGGCGCTCGAGCAGGTACTTGACCTCGGGGGAGTCCTTGCCCGGGTGGTAGTACGGGGCGCCGTAGAGGTCGCTCTCCAGCTCCTCGTCCGAGATCGGGATGCGCAGGTGGTCCCGGAAGGCCTTGAGGTCCTCCAGGGTCAGCTTCTTCATCTGGTGGGTCGCGTTGCGCGCCTCGAAGTGGCTGCCGAGCCCGTAGCCCTTCACGCCCTGCGCCAGGACCACGGTCGGCTGGCCCTCGTGCTCGGTCGCGGCCTTGTAGGCGGCGTAGACCTTGTGGTAGTCGTGCGCCCCGCGCTTGAGCTCCCAGATCTCGTCGTCGGACATGTCCGCGACGAGCTCCTTGGTGGCCGGGGACTTGCCGAAGAAGTGGTCGCGGATGAACCCGCCGGACTCGGCCTTGTAGGTCTGGAAGTCGCCGTCCAGGGTCTCGTTCATGATCCGGACCAGCTCGCCGTCCTCGTCCTTGGCCAGCAGCTCGTCCCATTCGCGGCCCCAGAGAACCTTGACGACGTTCCAGCCGGCGCCGCGGAAGAACGCCTCCAGCTCCTGGACGATCTTGCCGTTGCCGCGCACCGGGCCGTCGAGGCGCTGCAGGTTGCAGTTGACCACGAACGTGAGGTTGTCGAGCTTGTCGTTGGCGGCCAGCTGCAGGAGGCCGCGCGACTCGGGCTCGTCCATCTCGCCGTCGCCCAGGAACGCCCACACGTGCTGGTCGGAGGTGTCCTTGATGCCGCGGTTGTGGAGGTAGCGGTTGAACTGCGCCTGGTAGATCGCGTTCATCGGGCCGATGCCCATGGACACGGTGGGGAACTGCCAGAAGTCCGGCATGGAGCGGGGGTGCGGATAGGAGGGCAGCCCGTTCGGTGCCTTGGTCTTCTCCTGCCGGAACCCGTCCAGCTGCTCCTCGGTGAGCCGGCCCTCGAGATAGGCGCGCGCGTAGTTGCCGGGAGCCGAGTGGCCCTGCCAGAAGACCTGGTCCCCGCCGCCGGGGTGGTCGGGGCCGCGGAAGAAGTGGTTGAGGCCCACCTCGTACAGCGTCGCCACACCGGCGTAGGAGGAGATGTGCCCGCCCACCCCGATCTCGGGGCGCTGGGCCCGGTGCACCATCACGGCGGCGTTCCAGCGCAGGAAGGCGCGGTAGCGCCGCTCGATCTCCTCGTCGCCGGGGAACTCCGGCTCCTGGTCCACCGGGATCGAGTTGACGTAGTCCGTGGTGGTGACCATCGGCACGCCCACGCTCTTCGCGCCGGCGTGCTGGAGGAGGGCGCGCATGATGTACTGCGCCCGCTCCGTGCCCTGCGTCTCGATCAGGCCCTCGAAGGACTCGATCCACTCCCGGGTCTCCTCGGTGTCGGAGTCCTTCAGGTTGTTGGTCAAGCCACTGAGGATGTGGTGGTTGCTGGATGAAGGCACGTTCAACCTCTCTTCGTCGAGTTGCCCGACGGAACCCGGGCGGGTGCGCGCGCGAGGACGCGGCCGGGTCGTCCGACAGTCTCAAAATACCCGTTGCCCGTACCGCTGTCCGGACGCCGCCCGGAAGCGGGTGGCGTCCGGGAACCGGCCCGGCGTGCGGATCGCGCCGCCGGGGCCGTCCCGGGCGAACGGGGTGTCTGTTGGCACCATGCTTCCACACCCGGGACGGACCGTCACACGGCGCTCACCCCAGGATTCGGACGGCGCTCACCGTGCGGGAGCTTGAAAGAGTCCCTGATCCGGTGTTGTCTGGACGGTGAAGCCGGTATCCGGCCCGCCACCGTGCCCCCGCGGTCCGCCGACGGGCAGGCGGAGCCCAGCACCGGTACGCAGTGCGTGGTCGTCGTTCGTCGGCCCGATCCCAGAAGGAGCGAGAACAGTGAGCGAGGCCAAGACCACCGCGGGTGACGCGGTAGTCCAGCTCGGTTTCAAGGATGGCGACTACATCCAGGAGTTCGGATACGACGAGGACGTCGACCTCGACCTGAGGGACGGGATCGAGGAGGTGATCGGCTCGGACCTGCTCGACGAGGACGACCAGGAGGTCGTGGACGCGGTGCTCCTGTGGTTCCGGGAGGGCGACGGCGACCTCGTGGACACGCTGGTGGACGTCACGACCACCCTGGACGACGGCGGCGTCGTGTGGGTGCTGACCCCCAAGGCCGGTCGCGACGGGTACGTGCCGCCCGCGGAGGTCCAGGAGGCCGCGCCCACGGCGGGTCTGCACGTGACCACGACCGCGCGCGTCAGCGCGGACTGGGCCGCGACGCGGCTCATGCCCAAGCGCAACGTCTGACCGGGCGCCACGGACCCCACCGGAGGAGACCACGCATGCTCGAGCTCGGCGCCACCGCACCGGACTTCACCCTCAGCAACCAGTTCGGCGAACCGATCGCCCTGAGCGCTCTGCGCGGCCGCCCCGTGGCGATCGTGTTCTACCCGTTCGCGTTCTCCGGGGTGTGCACCGGCGAGCTGTGCCGGCTCCAGGACAGCCTGCCCGTCTTCGACGACGCCGGGGTGAGGCTGCTCGCGGTGTCCGTGGACTCGAAGTACGCGCTGCGGGCGTTCGCGCGGGAGGAGTCCTTCGACTTCGACCTGCTCTCCGACTTCTGGCCGCACGGGGAGGTGGCCCGGCGCTACGGGGTGTTCGACCCGGTGACCGGTCTGGCGGAGCGCGCCACGTTCGTGCTGGACGCGGAGGGCGTCGTCGTCGACGCCTTCCGGTCCGAGCGGGGCACGCCGCGGGAGCTCGAGGCGTACCGCACCGCCCTCGGCAGACTGCACGGCTGAGCCCGGCCGGCCCCGAACCCCCACGAGCAGCGATGCCCCCCGTCCGCGCCGGCTACGGCGCCCCCGTGCCTCCCGACCAGTTCCCCGATCCGGACGCCGCCGGACTCGGACCCGGCCTCGCCGCCGCGGTCGCCATGCTGGAGGGCCGCCGGACCGCCGTGCTGACGGGGGCCGGCGTCAGCACGGACTCCGGCATCCCCGACTACCGGGGGCCCGGCTCCACCCCCCGGACCCCCATGACCTTCGACGAGTTCATGGGCAGCGCCGCCCTGCGCAGCCACTACTGGGCGCGCAACCAGTACGGCTGGCGCCACCTGGCGAGTGCCCGGCCGAACCCCGGCCACGAGGCCCTGGCCCGCCTGGAGGAGCTGGGGGTCGTCACGGGCGTGGTCACCCAGAACATCGACCGCCTGCACCAGGCCGCGGGATCCCTCAACGTCGTGGACCTGCACGGGCGCTACACGCAGGTGGGGTGCATGCGCTGCGCCACCCGCATCCCGCGGGGCGTGCTCTCGGACCTCTTCGACGAGCTCAACCCCGGCTTCTACGCCTCGATCTCCTCCCCGGACGACATCGAGTTCGCCCCGGACGCCGACGCCGTGGTCCCGCGCACGGCAGGCTTCCGCGTGCCCGACTGCCCCGTGTGCGGCGGGGTGCTGAAGCCCGACGTGGTGTTCTTCGGGGAGAACGCGCCCCGGCACCGGGTGCTGCGCGCACTGCGCATGGTGGACGCCTCGGACGCGCTGCTGGTCGTGGGCTCCTCCCTGACCGTGAACTCGGGGCGCCGCTTCGTCCGGCACGCCGTGCGCGCCGACGTGCCGGTGCTGATCGTCAACCACGGGCGCACCCGGGGGGACGCGGCGGCGCGGCTGAAGGTCGACGCCTCCGCGACCGCCTTCCTGGCCGGTCTCGAGCGGCGACTCGCCCGGCCGCGGGAGCGCCGGTGAATATGGCCAACGTCACGCCGGAGCGGACGGGACCCGCGTCGTCACGGATCCGTCACGGCGGGTAATCTGATCGGGAACCGGGTGCCGGCGGTTGCGAAAACCTCCCACCCGGTTGTCAGGGTCTTTAGCTCAGCTGGTAGAGCGCCACGCTTACACCGTGGATGTCATCGGTTCGATCCCGGTAGGACCCACCACTGCCCGTCGGTGGGCCGTTCCGCGGGAGCTCGGGGCGCGCTCAGCGGAAGTACACCTGCTTGTTCCCGGGCCGGGTGCAGAGCACCACGATGCTGCCCGTGCGATCGGCCGTCCGGGCCCGCTTGACGTAGCCGGAGGGCGGGCCCCCGCACAGCCGGGCGGCTCCCTCGGTGACCTGGGCGATCGTGGCCTCGTCGAGCACCACCTTGGTGCCCAGGACCAGGTCGACCCTGCCGCCGGCGGCCGCCGCGGGTGACAGGGCGGCGCCCGACCACAGGACGGCACCTGCCACGGCCCCCGCCAGCGCCCTCTTCCACGCGTCCATTCCGCCCCCCGGCTCCCGTCGTGCTCCAGGACCAATCTAGGAGCCCCTGCGGGGCGTGCAGCGATTGTGACGGCGGCGCTCTCCCGGACGTCGCCGTCGTCCCGCCCGGGTGATCCGCCCCGGTGCGCCGCGGCAACGGGCGCGCACCGGACGGAGCGGGCTCCCGGAGTTTGTAGGCTGGGGGCATGGCAGCAGAACAGAAAGCTCAGATCGGGGTCACCGGCCTCGCGGTCATGGGCGCCAACCTCGCCCGCAACTTCGCCCGGCACGGTTACACCGTCGCCCTCCACAACCGCTCGGTCGGCAAGACCGACGCCCTGCTCGACGCCCACGGCGACGAGGGGTCGTTCATCCGCACGGAGACCCTCCAGGAGCTCGTCGACGCCCTGGAGACCCCCCGCCGCATCCTCGTGATGGTCAAGGCCGGGGCCCCCGTGGACGCCGTCATCGAGCAGCTCGTCCCGCTGCTCGAGAAGGACGACATCATCATCGACGGCGGCAACTCGTACTTCCAGGACACCCGGCGCCGTGAGCGCGAGCTCGCCGAGAAGGGCCTGGACTTCGTGGGCATCGGCGTCTCGGGCGGTGAGGAGGGCGCCCTGCTCGGGCCCTCCATCATGCCCGGCGGCCCGGCCAAGTCCTACGACTCCCTCGGCCCCCTCCTCGAGGACATCGCCGCGAAGGCCGAGGACGGCACGCCGTGCTGTGCCTGGATCGACACGGACGGCGCCGGCCACTTCGTGAAGATGGTGCACAACGGCATCGAGTACGCCGACATGCAGGTCATCGGAGAGGCGCACGAGCTGCTGCGCTCCGTCGCCGGGCTCGAGCCGGCCGAGCAGGCCGACGTCTTCGAGCAGTGGAACCGCACCGAGCTGGCCTCCTACCTCATCGAGATCACCGCCCACGTGCTGCGCCAGGTCGACGCGCGCACGGACCAGCCCCTCATCGACGTGATCGTCGACGCCGCGGGGCAGAAGGGCACCGGCCGCTGGACCGTCCAGGAGGCCCTCGAGCTCGGCTCCCCCGTCACCGCGATCGCCGAGTCGGTCTTCGCCCGGGCGCTGTCCTCCGCCGAGCCGGAGATGCGCCTCGAGGCGCAGCGCGTGCTGCCCGCCGGCATCGGGGGCACCACCGAGGACGTCGTGCACGACCCCGAGTTCGTGGAGGACGTGCGCAAGGCCCTCTACGCCTCGAAGCTGGTCAGTTACGCCCAGGGCCTCGAGATGCTCACCATGGCCGGCCGGGAGTACGGCTGGGACCTGGACCTCGCGACCATCGCGGGCCTGTGGCGGGAGGGCTGCATCATCCGGGCCGAGCTGCTCGAGGTCATCATGGAGGCGTACAAGGGGGACAAGCAGCCGCTGAACCTGCTCTTCGCCCCCGAGTTCGTCGCCGCCGTCGAGGAGGCCCTGCCGTCCTGGCGTCGCGTCGTGGCCCGGGCCGTGGAGCGCGGCATCCCCGCGCCGGTGTTCGCCACCACGCTGAACTACTACGACTCGCTGCGCCGGCCCCGGCTCAACGCGGCCCTCACCCAGGGGCTGCGCGACTTCTTCGGCGCGCACACCTACCGGCGCACCGACGACGCCGAGGGCGTCTACCACACCCTGTGGAGCGGGGACCGCTCCGAGGTCGTCGCCTGACCGAACCCCTTCACGACGACGCCGGCCGGCCGTCTCCCAGCG
>NZ_JBHVDI010000113.1:0-12683 GCF_042802875.1 Kocuria sp. NPDC057446
TCGGCCGCGTCAGTTGTGTATAAGAGACCGGGCCCGCGGTGCCGGCGCCGGCATCGCGGGCCCGCCGACAAGGCCTCCCCGGCCCACCCGACCGCCCACCCGACCGCCGACCCGACCGCCGACCCGAGCGGCTGCCCGCCACGCCGCGTGAGGAGCACGCCATGCCCGCCGTCCGTCCCCGCCGCCGCACCACGTGCCGGCCCCGGTGCCGTTGCCGCCGCCGTCCGGTGCACCGCCCCCGCTCCCGATCCCGCCTCTCCGGCGCGCGTCCCGGCACCCGTTCCGCTGCCGGGCCGTGGGCCCCGCCCGGTCCCCGGTCCCGTCCCGCGCCGCGGCCGCGGCCGGTGCCACTGCCTGCCGACCACGGCGCCGTCACCGCGGAGACGGCCGTGCTCCTGCCCGCCCTCGTGCTGCTCCTGGCCGTGCTCCTGGCGGCCGCCGCGGCCGGGATGACCCTGATCCGCTACGAGGAGGCCGCGCGGGCGTCGGCCCGGGCCGCCGCCCGCGGCGAGAGCGCCGCCGTGGTCCGCTCCACGGCGCTGCGCGTGGCCGGGGAGGACGCCGCCGTCCGCCTGGGCGGGGACGCGGGAACGGCCACGGTCACCGTCACGGGACCGGCCCCCGGCGTCCTCGGCACCTGGGGCGGCTGGGAGCTGCGCGCGGACGCCTCCGCCGCGACGGAGGGGGCCGGCGCCGCCGGAGGCAACGGTGGCTGAGCCCACGGCGCACGGTGCCCCGGGCCGGTGCGGCCGCCGCGGGCCCGGCGACGGCGACCGGGGGAGCGGCACGGTGCACGCGCTGACGCTCACCCTGGTGCTGGGCGTGCTGCTCGTCACCGTGCTGCTGCTCGCCCAGGCGGGGATCGCCACCCACCGGGCCGGCAAGGCCGCCGACCTCGCGGCGCTCGCCGCCGCGGACACCGCCCGGGGGCTCGTGGCCGGCGACCCGTGCGGCACCGCCGAGCGCGTGGCCCGGGAGAACGGGGCGGGGCTCGATGGGTGCGCGCTCGTGGAACCAGAGCGCGTCGTCGTGGACGTGCGCACCGCCGTGGCCCTCGACGGGCCGCTCGCCCGCCTCGGGCCGGCCCGCGGGGTGTCCCGCGCCGGGCCGCCGGAGGCCGCCGGAGGCCCGTGACGGATCAGGGGCGGGGGGCGTCCTGCAGCACCGCGTCGATCAGCCGGACCGCCCCGCCCTTGTCCAGCGGGTTGTTGCGGTTGCCGCACTTCGGCGACTGCACGCAGGACGGGCACCCGTGCTCGCACTCGCACGAGGAGATCGCCTCCCGGGTGGCCCGCAGCCACGCGACCGCCGTGCCGTAGCCGCGCTCCGCGAACCCCGCACCGCCCGGGTGACCGTCGTAGACGAAGACCGTGGGCAGCCCCGTGTCGGCGTGCAGCGCGGTCGAGAGCCCGCCCACGTCCCACCGGTCGCACGAGGCCACGAGCGGCAGCAGACCGATCGCGGCGTGCTCGGCCGCGTGCAGGGACCCGGGGACGTCGGGCTCCTCGACCCCCGCGCCGGTCAGCACAGGGCCCGGGACGGTGAACCACACGGACTTCGTGAACAGGTCCCGGGCCTCGAGGTCGAGGGGCTCCTCGCCCAGCACCTCGTTGGAGATCACGGCCTTGCGCTGGAACGAGACCACCTTCGTGGTGACCTGGACGCGGCCGAAGTGCACGGTCACCGCCCCCCAGCGCTCCGAGCGTTCCTCGGCCACCACGCTCACCTGCGTGAGGTCGCGTGCGGTGGTGTAGAAGTCGGGCTGTGCCCGCGTCACGGTGGCGACCGATCCCGCCTCGTCGAGCTCGTCCACGATGTAGGTCCGGCCCTGGTGCACGTACACGGCCCCCGGGTGGGCCTGGTAGTGGGACTGGGGGGAGTCCATCGTGCCGAGCACCGCGCCGGTGTCCGTCTCGATGATCCGGATCGGCCCGCCGCCGTCCGAGCGCAGCGACACCATGCCCGCCGCGGACTGGGGGTGCGTCCAGAACCAGCCGGTCGGCCGGCGGCGCAGGTGCCCGCTCGCCACGAGCGAGTCGAGCACCTCCGCCGCGGCGGGCCCGAAGCCGTCGACCTCCTCCGCGCGCAGCGGCTGCTCCGCCGCGGCCGCGCACAGGTGCGGGGCCAGCACGTAGGGATTGGAGGGGTCGAAGACGGTGGCCTCGACGTCCACGTCGAAGATCGCCTCCGGGTGGTTCACGAGGTACGTGTCGAGGGGGTCGTCACCGGCCACGAAGGCCGCCAGGGCCTCCTGCCCCGCCCGGCCCGCCCGGCCGATCTGCTGGAAGAAGGACGCCCGGGTGCCGGGCCATCCCGCCACGACGACGGCGTCCAGCCCGGCCACGTCGATGCCGAGCTCCAGCGCGGACGTGCTGGCGATCCCCAGCAGCCGTCCGTCCCGCAGGGCCTCCTCGAGCTCCCGGCGCTCCTCGGGGAGGAACCCGGAGCGGTAGGCCGCCACCCGGTGGGCCAGCGAGGGGTCGACCTCCTGCAGCTGGCGGTGGGCGATCTGGGCGATCGTCTCGGCGCCGCGGCGGGACTTGATGAACGCGATGGTGCGGACCTGCCGGAGCACCAGGTCGGTGAGCATGTCGGCGGTCTCGGCCAGGGCGGTGCGGCGGACCGGGGCGTCGTTCTCACCGCCGCCGTCCGCCTGCTCCGGCTCCCACAGCACCACGGTGACCGGTCCGTGCGGGGAGAAGTCCGTGGTCACCGGCGTCACCTCGGCCTCGGGGACGCCCACGAGGCGGGCGAAGGAGGCGTGCGGCTCGAAGGACGTCGCGGACGCCCCGATGAACACCGGGTCCGCGCCGTAGAGGCGGCAGATCCGGCGCAGCCTGCGCATCAGGTTGGCCACGTGCGAGCCGAAGACGCCCCGGTAGGAGTGCGCCTCGTCCACCACCACGTACTTCAGGCGGCGGAAGAACCGGGACCAGCGCGCGTGGTTGGGCAGCACCCCGTAGTGCAGCATGTCCGGATTGCACAGCACCACGTCGGCGTGGTCCCGGACCCACCGGCGCTCCGCGGGGTCGGTGTCGCCGTCGTAGGTCGCGGCGCGCAGGGTCGGCAGGCCGAGCGCCGCCAGGCCCTTGAGCTGGTCGGCGGCGAGCGCCTTGGTGGGGGACAGGTAGAGGGCGGTGGCCTCGTCCGGGTGGTGGATCATGCCGGGGTTCGCCAGGGCGGCGAGCCGGCCGCGGTGCACCGCGTCGGCCACGGGCGCCTGGTAGGCGAGGGACTTCCCGGAGGCCGTCCCCGTGGCGACCACCACGTGCCGCGGGGCCAGCACCGCCTGGACCTGGTGCAGGTACGGTGCGTGCACGCCGAGGCGTGCGTAGGCCGCGACCACGTCCGGGTGCAGGTGCTCGGGCCACGGCGCCGTCACGGCGTCCCGGTCGGGGATCTCCCGGACGTGACGCACCTGCTCCGGCGCGTCGCCGCGGCCGAGCAGGGGGATCAGGGAGTCGTGGTCGGAGGACGGCACCGGTTCATTGTGCCACCGCCCACCCCGGGGGTCTCCTGCGTGCCGTCCGCCCCGTGGGTCCTCGCGGCGGCGGTGCCCGGCACCGGCCCGCCGCGTCCCCGCCGCGCCCCGGCGGGGTGCCTCAGTCCTGCGCCGCGGTGCCGTGGACCCGCCGGTGGACGCGGGCCTCCCACGGCCGCAGCAGCCCCTGCGCGCCGGGGGCCACGGCGTCGGGGAGGTTGCCGATCAGCACCTCGGTGCCGGCCCAGCCCTCGGGCAGGTCGGTGCGGACCTGCTCCCCGGAGACGTTGGCGAGCACCAGCAGCTCCGTCCCGCCCAGCCGCCGGGTGAAGGCGTAGAGCTGCTCGTGGTGGGGGACCAGCATGGTGAAGTCCCCCAGTGCGACGACGGGCTCGGTGTGCCGCAGCTCGATGAGGCGGCGGTAGTGGTGGAACACCGAGTGCGGCTCGGCCCGGGCGGTCTCGGCGTTGACCTCGTCGTGGTTGGGGTTGACCGCGATCCACGGGGTGCCGGTGCTGAAGCCGGCGTGCGCCCCGCCGGTCCACTGGACCGGGGTGCGGGCGTTGTCCCGGCCCGACCAGCGCAAGCCCTCCAGCACGGTATCCGGGTCCGCGCCGGCGGCCACGGCGTGGCGGTAGTGGTTGACCGACTCGATGTCGCGGAAGTCCTCGATCGTCTCGAACGGGGCGTTGGTCATGCCCAGCTCCTCGCCCTGGTACACGTAGGGGGTGCCGCGGTGCAGGTGCAGCAGCGTGGCCAGGCACGTCGCCGAGGTCACCCGGTGCGCAGGGGAGTCGTCGCCGAAGCGGGAGACCGCGCGGGGCTGGTCGTGGTTGTTCCAGTACAGGGAGTTCCAGCCGAGCTCCTCCAGGCCCTCCTGCCACCGGCCCAGCGAGGCCTTCAGATCCGTCAACCGCAGCGGTCTCGGGTCGAACTTGCCGCCGGGGCCGTGGTCGAGGCCCACGTGCTCGAACTGGAAGACCATGTCCACCTCGGCCCGGGCCGGGTCGGTGAACAGTGCGGCTTCCTCCACGGTGACCCCGGGCATCTCGCCGACGGTGATGAGCTCCGCGTCCCGGCCGGCGAAGACCTCCCGGTGCATCTCCTGGAGGAACTCGTGGATCCGGGGACCGCACAGGTAGGACGCGGAGCCGTCGCCCCAGGGCGTGCCGTCCACCGGCGGCCCGTCGTGCAGGTGCCCGTCCTCGGCCACGTCCTTGCTGATCATGTTGATCACGTCCATGCGGAAGCCGTCCACCCCGCGGTCCAGCCACCAGCGCATCATGGTGTGCACCGCCGCCCGCACCTGGGGGTTCTCCCAGTTGAGGTCCGGCTGCTTGCGGGAGAACAGGTGCAGGTAGTACTCCCCGGAGGCCTCATCCAGCTCCCAGGTGGAGCCCGAGAAGAAGCTGCGCCAGTTCGTCGGCTCCGCCCCCGGCGCGCCGGCCTCCATCCCCGGGCGGGGGGACCGCCACCAGTACCAGTCGCGTTTCGGCGAGTCGGGGGAGGAGCGGGACTCGACGAACCAGGGGTGCTCGTCGGAGGTGTGGTTGACCACCAGGTCCATCACCAGCTTCATGCCCTTCGCGTGGACGGCGGCCAGCAGCTCGTCGAACTGCTCGAGCGTGCCGAAGACCGGGTCGATGTCCTGGTAGTCGCTGATGTCGTAGCCGTTGTCGTCCTGCGGGGAGGAGTAGATCGGCGAGAGCCAGATCACGTCCACCCCCAGGTCCTGGAGGTGGTCCAGGTGGGCGAGGATCCCGCCGAGGTCGCCGATCCCGTCGCCGTCGGAGTCGGCGAAGGACCGGGGATAGATCTGGTAGACCACCGCATCGGTCCACCACGCCGGGGCGCCACCCGTACCGCTGCCGGTGCCGGGCCGCTGCGCGGTGATGTCCTGCTGCTGGTGCTCGGTGCTCATGTGGCTGCTCCTCGGGTGACGCCGGAGATGACCGGCCGACGGCGGACAGCGGCACCTCCCGGTGCCGGTGCCGCCGCATCGGGGCGGCCGGTCTCGATACCCGACCAGTCTGCGTGAAAGGCGTCCTGCGGCGACACCGCCGATCCCGGAGGAAGGGCGACACTATTCCACACGAAATGTGTTCAAATGAACATCGGGTGCCCGATGCTCTCCGCCCGTTCCGGCCTGCTGCCGGGGCCGGCCCGACGACCCAGGAGAACCGATGTCCGATCTGCTTCCCGACCGCCGACGCCGGGAGATCCTCGACCGCGTCCGCGCGGCCGGCGCCGTGCGGGTCGCCGACCTGGTGGCCGAGCTGGGCGTGTCCGACATGACGGTGCGCCGGGACCTGGACCGGCTGGCCCGGGACGGGGAGCTGCAGAAGGTGCACGGCGGGGCGAAGCTGCCGGCGGGCTCCTCCGCGGCCGAGCCGGGCTTCGCCCACAAGTCCGCGCTGCAGCTGCCGGAGAAGGCGGCCATCGCCGCCGCCGCGGAGACGATGGTGGCCCCGGGGATGTCCGTCTCGCTGAACTCCGGCACCACCACCTTCGCCCTGGCCCGCGCCCTGCGGCGGATTCCCGAGATCACGGTGGTGACGAACTCCCCGCGCATCGCCGACGTGCTCCAGGACGCGCCGGCCACGGGCCAGACCGTGGTCCTCACCGGCGGGGTGCGCACCCCCTCGGACGCCCTCGTGGGCCCGCTGGCCACGGCGGCCCTGCGCACCCTGCACGTGGACCTGGGCTTCCTGGGCGTGCACGGGATCAGCCACCGTGACGGGCTGACCACCCCGAACATGATGGAGGCCGAGATGAACCGGCTCTTCCTCCAGCGCTGCGATCGCAGCGTGGTCCTGGCCGACTCCACGAAGTGGGGCCTGTCCGGCCTCCACCGCATCGCCGGTCTCGAGGAGGTGGACGCCGTCGTGACCGACGACGGTCTGGACGCCGCGGACCGCGAGACCCTGAGCCACGACGTCCCCGATCTGCGACTGGAGCCCGTCCGATGACACTGCCCCCGCCCACCGGACGCGCCCGGACCGTCGCGCACCGGACCCACCACCTGGCCGACGGGCGGGAGGCCGTGTTCTTCTCCGACCGCGGCACCCCGCCCGTGGAGCACGTGGCGGACCGCCGGCCCCTGGACGCCCGGTCCGGCGGCGGAGAGGTGCGCTTCGACCGGCTGACGGGGGAGTGGGTGGCGGTGGCCGCCCACCGGCAGGCCCGCACCTACCTGCCCCCGGCCGACCAGTGCCCGCTGTGCCCGTCCGTGGGCGGGCGGGAGTCCGAGATCCCGGCGGAGGACTTCGACGTCGTCGTCTTCGAGAACCGGTTCCCCTCGCTGGGCCCGGGGCTGGCCGAGCTGCCGGACCCGCGGCAGGTGGGGGAGCGGTCCCTGTGGGGGGCCCCGTCCCCGGCCGTGGGGCGGTGCGAGGTGGTGGTGTTCACCCCGGAGCACCAGGGCTCCTTCGCGTCCCTGGCCCCGGAGCGGGCGCGCACGGTGGTGGAGGCCTGGGCCCAGCGCACCGCGGCGCTGTCCGCGCTCGAGGGCATCCGGCACGTCTTCCCGTTCGAGAACCGGGGGGAGCAGATCGGGGTGACCCTGCACCACCCGCACGGGCAGATCTACGCCTACCCCTATCCGGCGCCGCACGCGGCCCGGCTGGCCGCCCGCTCGAGGGCGCACCTGGAGCACACGGGGCGGGCGCTGATGGGCGAGGTGCTGGCCGACGAGACCGCGGCCGGGGACCGCATGGTGCTGGCCGGCGAGCACTTCTCGGCCTACGTGCCCTACGCGGCGCGGTGGCCGCTGGAGGTCCACCTGGTCCCGCACCGCCAGGTCCCGGACCTGGCCGCCCTCACGGGGGAGGAGCGGGACGAGCTGGCGGTGGTGTACCAGGACCTGGTCCAGCGCGTGGACCGGCTCTACGGCACGCCGACCCCCTACATCGCCGCCTGGCACCAGACCCCGCTCACGACCGCCGACCGGGAGGCCGGCCGGCTGCACCTGCAGCTGACCAGCCCCCGGCGGGCCGAGGACAAGCTGAAGTTCCTGGCCGGCTCCGAGGCCGCGATGGGGGCGTTCATCAACGACGTCACCGCCGAGCAGACCGCCGCACGCCTGAGGGAGGCCGCACGATGACCGGACCGCAGACCCCCCGGCAGCCCGCTCGCCGGACAGGTCCGGACGACGCCGCCCGGGCGCAGGAGCTCTCCCGCCGGTTCGCCGAGGTCTACGGGCACGCCCCGGACGGGGTGTGGCGCGCCCCGGGACGGGTGAACCTCATCGGGGAGCACACCGACTACAACGACGGCTTCGTGCTGCCCTTCGCCATCGACCGCTCGGCGCTGGTCGCGGTCCGGCTGCGCCGGGCCGCGGAGCAGGAGCGGCCGGCCGGGCAGGACGAGGACGCGACCGGGCGCCACGTCGTCGACCTGGCCTCCACGTACGCCCCCGACGGGGGAGGGCTGTCCCGGGCCAGGTTCCGGATCCCCGGGCTCGCCCCCGGGTCGGTCGGCGGCTGGGGGGCCTATCCGGCCGGTGTGGTGCACGTGCTCGCCGGTCTCGACGGGGTGGAGGTGCCCGGATTCGAGCTGCTGCTGGACTCCACCGTCCCCGTGGGCGCGGGCCTGTCCTCGTCCCACGCCGTGGAGGTCGCCACCGTCGTGGCGCTGAACGACCTGCTGGACCTGGGCCTGGACGGGCCGGAGATGGCGCGGCTGACGCAGCGGGCGGAGAACGAGTTCGTCGGGGCGCCCACCGGCATCATGGACCAGTCGGCCTCGCTGCGGGGCCGTGCCGGGGCCGCGCTGTTCCTGGACTGCCGCAGCCAGGCGGCCGAGCTGGTGCCGCTGCCGCTCGGCCGGCACGGGCTGACGGTGCTGGTCATCGACACCAGGGTGGCCCACTCCCACGCCGACGGCGGCTACGGCGCCCGGCGCGCCTCCTGCGAGCGGGGGGCCGCCGCCCTCGGGGCCGCCTCGCTGCGCGACGTCCCGGAGCAGGCCGACCTGACCGGACTGGACGAGGAGACCGCCCGCCGGGTCCGGCACGTGCTCAGCGAGAACCGCCGGGTCCTGGACACCGTCGCACGGCTGCGGGCCGGGGACGTCCGCGGCATCGGGGAGCTGCTGGTCGCCTCCCACGCCTCGATGCGGGACGACTACGAGATCTCCTGCCCCGAGCTCGACCTCGCGGTCGACACCGCCCTCGCCGCCGGGGCGGTCGGCGCGCGGATGACCGGCGGGGGCTTCGGCGGCTCCGCGATCGCCCTCGTGCCGGAGGTGCGGGCGGACCTGGTCCGGGGCGCCGTCGTGGAGGCCTTCGCGGAGCTGGGGCACCGGGCGCCGGAGGTCTTCGTCGTCGTGCCGGGCGAGGGTGCCGGCCGGGTGCGGTGAGCGCGGCCGTCCCCGTGCCGCCGTCGCCGTGCCACCGTCCTCGTGCCACCGGTCACGAACGTGACACACCCCACCCCGGCCGGGGCCGCGTGCCAGAATGACCGCATGAGCAACCCCATGGACATCTCCGGGCGCAACCCCGATAAGGAGGCCCGGGCGGACCGGCCCCCGGTCACGGAACTGACCCCGGAGCAGTGCTGGGAGCACCTCTGCAGCGCGCGCTTCGGCCGGATCGCCACCATGGACGGCGACGAGATCGAGATCACCCCCATCAACGTCGTGGCCGACGACGGGAAGATCTACTTCCGCACCGCCCGGGGCACCAAGCTGCTGCACCTGGTGCTCAACGAGAACGTCGCCGTGCAGGTCGACCACGCGCAGGGCGGTGAGGCGTGGTCCGTGATGGTGCGCGGCACGGCCCGCCGGCTGATCGATCCGGAGGAGACCGCACGGGTGGACGAGCTTCCGCTGCGGCCGTGGGTCGGGACCACCAAGCTCGAGTACGTCGAGGTGACCCCCACGAAGGTCACCGGCCGCGTGTTCCGCCTGGGCCACTGAGGCCGCTGAGGCCGCTGACGGGCCGGGGGGCACCGGGACTCGGGCCGGCGGCGCCGGACGCCCCGCCGCGCTTGTAGCCTGGGTCCGTGGCACAGCACCGGATCCTCCTGCACTACGTCTTCACCCCGCTCCCCGACCCCACGGCCGTGATGCTCTGGCAGCGCGCCCTGTGCGAGGGCCTCGGCCTGCGCGGGCGCATCATCGTCTCCCCGCACGGGCTCAACGCCACCGTGGGCGGTGAGATCGGGGCGCTCAAGCAGTACGCCCGGACCACCCGCTCCTACCCCGGCTTCCGGGACACGGTCCTCAAGTGGTCCGACGGCTCGGCCGAGGACTTCCCGCGGCTGTCGGTCAAGGTCCGCGACGAGCTCGTGTCCTTCGGCGCGCCCGGGGAGCTGGAGGTCGACGAGCACGGCGTGGTCGGCGGCGGCACCCGCCTGGCCCCCGCCGAGGTGGACGAGCTCGTGGCCCGCCGCGGCGAGGAGGTCGTGTTCTTCGACGGCCGCAACGCCCACGAGGCCCGGATCGGGCGCTTCCGCGGGGCCGTGGTCCCGGACGTGGCGCACACCCGGGACTTCGTGGCCGAGCTGGACTCCGGGAAGTACGACCACCTCAAGACCCGTCCCGTGGTCACCTACTGCACCGGCGGGATCCGCTGCGAGGTGCTCTCCGCGCTGATGCGCCGCCGCGGCTTCGAGGAGGTCTACCAGCTCGAGGGCGGCATCGCCGAGTACGGGCGCGAGCGCGGGGACCGGGGGCTGTGGGAGGGCTCCCTGTACGTCTTCGACCGGCGCATGCACGTGCCGTTCACGCCGGCCGCGGTGACCATCGGGCGCTGCGACCGCTGCGCCGGCCCCGCGAACCGCTTCGTCAACTGCGCGGACCCCTCCTGCCGCGCCCTGGTGCTCGCCTGCCCGGCCTGCCACGAGGCGCACCCGCGGCTCACGTGCCCGGCCGGGTGCGGGACCGCCCCGGCGACCGAGCCCGTCCCCGTCCCCGTCGACGACGACGACGTCCCGGTCCGCTCCTGGCCCGCCCCGGCACCCGTGCCGGCCCCGACGGGCGTCGCATGAGTCCGGCCGCCCCCGGGCCCTCCCCGGCGCCGGCCTTCTCCCGGGTCCCCGGCACGCCCGTATCCGACGACCCGCGGGCCCTGGCCGCACTGCACGACGCCCTGCGCCGGACGGGCTTCACCCACGACCGCGTGGCCGAGCTGCTGGGTGCGGCCGCCATGGACGCGCTCGCGCGGGACCAGGCGGTGCCCGCCCTGCGGGTGCTCGAGCCCGCCCTCGGCACGCCCGGGCACCCGGACCGGGGTCTCGCCGGCGTCGTCACCCTGTTCCTGCTCGGCCGCACCGTTCCCCCGGAGGCCCTCGAGCCCGCCCCGGTGCGCCCGGAGCAGCTCGTGGGACTGGGCCTGGCCGAGGAGACGGGCGGCGGGCTGCGCTCCACCGTGGACCTGCGCCCGCACGCCTCCGACGACGGCACGGAGCTCTACGTGGCCAGCGACCTGGGCGAGTCCCAGCGGCCCGGCGTGCTGCGCCGCGACCACGTGCTGGGCATCGGTCAGGCGTCCCTGACGCTGGCCCAGACGACGGACCGCCGCCGGGTGGGCCGGGCCCTGGACCTGGGCACCGGCTGCGGCATCCAGACGTTCCACCTGCTCGCCCACGCGGGGCACGTGACCGCCACCGACGTCTCGGACCGGGCCCTGGGCTTCACCCGCTTCAACCTGCTGCTCAACGCCCGGGCCCTGGGCATCGACCCCGACCGCCTCGAGGACCGTGTCAGCCTGCGGACCGGGTCCCTGCTGGAGCCCGTGCGCGGCGAGCGGTTCGACCTCGTGGTGTCCAACCCGCCGTTCGTCATCACCCCGCGCCCCGCCGGCGAGACACCGCAGGAGCGCTACACCTACCGGGACGGAGGCCTGCCGGGGGACCGGATCGTGGCCGACCTCGTGCGGGGGCTGCCCGGGGTCATGGCCCCCGGGGCCACCGCCCACCTGCTCGGCAACTGGGAGGTGCTCGCCCCGCCGCCCGGGGACGAGCGGCCGGCCGCCGAGCGCTGGTCGCTGCGGCCCGAGCGGTGGGTGCCCGAGGACGTCGACGCCTGGTTCGTGCAGCGCGAGCTGACCGGCCCGGAGGAGTACGCCGAGACGTGGCTGCGGGACGCGGCGGAGTCCCGCGACCTCGAGCACTACGAGCGCGCCTACCGCGCCTACCTGGCGGACTTCGCCGACCGCGGCGTCGAGGCCGTGGGCTTCGGGATGATCCGGTTCCGCCGCCCCGCCGGGGACCGGCCCGGGGGCGCGCTGCGCCGTTTCGAGCACGTCCCCCACCCGGTCCAGCAGCCGCTGGCCCCCGCCCTCGCCGCCACCTGGGAGCGGGCCGACTGGCTCGCCGCGCACCCCGAGGACTGGCTGGACTCCCGGCTCGTGGTCCCCGAGGACGTCACCGAGGAGCGCCACCAGCGCCCCGGCGCGGAGCACCCCGGGGTGATCCTGCTCCGGCAGGGGGCGGGGCTGCGCCGGACCGTGGTGCTCTCGAGCGAGGCCGCGGGCTTCGCCGGGGCCTGCGACGGCGAGCTCAGCGCCCGGCAGATCCTCGGCGCGCTCGCCGCCCTGCTGGACTGGGCGGGCGAGGAGCGGCAGCGGCTGACCGAGGAGGTCCGCCACCTGGTGCTCGACGGCTTCCTGGTCCCGCCGGAGCCGCAGGCGGTCTGAGCGCCGCCGCGGGTCTGAGCGCCGCCGCGGGCCGGGCCGTTGTGGGCGGATGAGCAGGCGCCGCCGCGGCGGCGGGGGTGGGAGGATGGTGGCATGAGCATCGGAGACAACCTGAACCCCATCAAGACCCTCGACAAGGACACCGTCTGGCAGCTCCTCGAGCAGCACCCCTTCGGCCGCCTGGCCGTCGAGGCCGCCGGCCTCGTGGACATCTTCCCGGTGAACTACGTGGTGCACCAGCGCAAGCTGTACTTCCGCACCGCCCAGGGATCCAAGCTCTCGAGCCTCATCGTCAACGACCAGGTGGCCTTCGAGATCGACGAGGTCTCGGACGACAACGTGGTGCGCTCCGTGGTGGTCCACGGCAAGGCCCGCCGGCTCGAGACGCGCGCGGAGATCGACGCCGCGGAGGAGCTGCCGCTCCGGCCCTGGGCTCCCACGCTGAAGTACAACTTCGTGGTCATCGACGTGGAGCACGCCACGGGCCGGGAGTTCACGATCGGCGACGAGCCCGAGCGCTTCCCCTCCTGAGCGCGGCCCGGGGACGCCCGCCCCGGGCGGCCC
>NZ_JBHVDI010000114.1:0-12635 GCF_042802875.1 Kocuria sp. NPDC057446
CGGCCGTCCCGCTCGCGTGCTCAGGACAGTCCGACGTAGGTGGCGGAGTGCCCGAAGCCGACCACGTCGTCACGGCCGTCGCCGTTGACGTCCCCGAGCAGGCGCGGATACCGCGCCGGGTCCCAGCCGGCCGACCAGCCGAACGATGTGGACGTCAGCTCGGGCCCGCGGAAGGCGTTGTCGTCCCCGTAGGCCACGTGCACGCCCCTGTTGCCGAAGCCGACCACGTCCAGGATCCCGTCGCCGTCGATGTCGGCCAGGTCCCGGGGGTGCCGGTCGGTGCGCCAGCCCTGCGCCGCCCCGAAGTCGGCGACCTCGAGCGTGACCGGGAGGTACTTCGGCTCCCCCTGGGCGAAGGGTCGGGAGTAGGCGACGAGGACGCCGCGGTGTCCGAACCCGACGACGTCCGGGGGAAGGTGACCGTTGACGTTGCCGACGTCCCGCGGGTGCTGGTCGACCCGCCAGCCCTGGGCGTGGCCGAAGTCGCGGACCTCCAGCGCGGGCTGGGTGAATGTGTCCCCGGGCGCCGAGAAGTAGGAGACGTACGTCCCGGCGTCGCCGAAGCCGACGATGTCGGTGGTCCCGTTGCCGTCCATGTCGGCGAGCATCCGCGGGTTCTTGTCGATCCGCCAGCCGCGGTCCCAGCCGTAGCTGTCGATCCGCTTGCCGGTGCCGTCGAAGATGCGGTCCGATCGGCCGTGCGAGATGGTCACCCCCGAGTAGCCGAAGCCCACGATGTCCTCGGTGCCGTTGCCGGAGAGGTCTGCCAGCTCGCGGACGTGCTGGTCGACCCGCCAGCCCTGGTTCCAGCCGAACTCGCGGAGCTTCAGGGCCGGGGCCGTGAAGCTGCCGTCGGGCTGCGCGTAGGACACGATCACGCCGGCGTTGCCGAAGCCGACGATGTCGTCGCGGCCGTCGCCGTCGACGTCGGCGAGCTGCCGCGGGTGCCGGTCGGTGCGCCAGCCCTGCGCGGTGCCGAAGTCGCGGACCTTCAGGACCGGGGCGGCGAAGGTGCCGTTGGCCTGGCCGTAGGCGACGAAGACGCCGGGGTCGCCGAAGGCCACGACGTCGGCGCGGCCGTCCCCGTTGACGTCGGCGAGCTCGCGGACGTGCTGGCCGACGCGCCAGCCGTCCACGTAGGAGAGGAATCCCTGGGCGGACACGGCGTGGGCCGGTCCGGCGAGGGCGATGCCGGTGGCGGCCAGCGCCGCCGCGGAGAGCCCGCTGAGCAGGCGGGCCGTCGGTGAGCGTTTCATGGTGGAACCTCCAGGTTCCGAGGAGCGGAGAACTCGGTCCGGGTCGCCGGACGGCGGGTGGTACGCCGGTCGACCCCCACCGGCCGGCGACTGGCCGTGCGCTCGAGAGGGGGTCCGGGACCTCGGTCCACCGGTGCCCGGCTCCTGCGGAGCGGACGGAACTGCAGGTGGGACCAGTCTAGTCCGCGCGTATGCGATCGCTAAGCACTTCCCGCACCGTGCTGAATCGTTACCCCAAACCCCAGGCCCCAGGCCCATGCCTGGCCGACTGGATCACCGCCTGACCGCCCGGAACTGCTCAGCGGCGGACGCCGCGCCGGAAGTACAGGACCGGTCCCACGAAGTTGACGGCGATGACCGCCGCCCACTTCCCCTTGCTGCCGTTGACCTCCGCCGCGGGGCGCAGGGCGAGGTCCGCCCAGGCGGTGGCCGCCAGCGAGACCTGCACGGACGCCAGGGTCAGCAGCACGGTCTGCTGTCCCGGCGTGAGGTCCTTCCACCGGGTGCTCCGCCTGGTGCCGGTGCGCGTCATGGTCGTCCTCCTGCTGCTCGGGGCCCGGGGGCCCGCCCGGCCGCTCCGTCGGCGGCCCGTGGTACTCATGCTGGTGCGGTCGCCGCCGGCAGTCAACGCCTGTGCTCTGCGCAGCGTCCTCCGCGCACCACCCTCGGCGCTCGTCAGACGCTGATGTCGGGCCACAGGACGCGGAACGCCACCGCCCAGCCGGCGACCCAGGCCAGGGAGAGAGTCAGCAGCGCGGCCCCGGTCACGGCGATCACCCCGGCACGGCGCCTGATCGTGCCGGCCAGGTGCCAGGCGGCCGGGACCGCGCCCAGGACGCCCAGCAGCAGCACCGCCTGTCCGAGGCGGGTGAGGGGCCGCACCAGGGACAGGTCCGGCTGGACGCTCGCGACGAAGAGCACCAGTCCCGCCAGGACGGCCACCGGGGCCGCGTAGGCCAGCCGCCGCACGCGCCGGGAACGGGTGCCGGTGTCCGGCGGGCCCCACCGCCGGCGCCGCCGCAGGCGGTTCACCGGCCAGGCGACCAGCGTGACGACGAGGACCAGCAGCGCCGCGAGGAGCAGCAGGTGGGGCACGAACAGCCCGTGCCAGGCGCTGACCCTGCCCTCGGCGCGGTAGGCGACCAGGGCGACGTCCCTGACGGTGCCGTCCTCGTCGGCACGGGCTGCGAGGGTGGCCGTGCCCCCGGCCTCTCGCCACAGCCACGGCTCGACCTCCCGCATCGTGGTAGGTGGAACGGCGAGCGGGGCGACCTCGAGCGTCCCGTCCGGGCCGGCGGTCACCGTGGTGATCGCGAGCGTCCCCGCCAGGGCCGCGGCGCTCGACTCCGCCCGCCGTTCGCTGCGGTAGAAACCGGCCACCGCGGCGGCCCGCCCGGCGGCTCCGCGCGGGGACTCGGGCACCGTCCGCTCGGGTGGGGCGACATAGCGGCGGGCGAACTGGTCGACCAGCTGCTGGCGCAGCACCGCCGTGCTGAGCGCGCGCACCCCGTTGCCGTTGAGGGAGACGAACAGGCCCGTGTCCGCCTCGGGGAACAGGACCAGCTCGCTGTGGAACACGTCCGTGTCCCCGCCGTGGGCGAGCACCCGCTCCCCGCGCACCTCGTAACCCCGGAAGCCCAGAGTCATCTGCTCCCCGGCACCGAGACCGCCCAGGTCCTCGGGCGGCAGCGCCGGGGCGTGCATGTCCGCCAGCACCTCGGGACCCAGGACGTCGTCGGGGCCGTGGCCCAGGTGCAGGTTCAGGAAGGCGGCCATGTCCTGCGCGGTGCTGCTCACGGACCCGGCGGGCGGGACGGAGATGTGCTCGAAGGGAGCGGGCTCGGCCCCCGGCGCGGGGAAACCGCCGGCCACCCGGTCGGACAGCGCCGGCGGCGGGGGCTGCTCGGCGGTGCTGGAGGACATGCCAAGCGGGTCGAGGACCTCGGCTCGCACGTACTCCTCGAACGGGACGCCGGTGACCTGCTGGACGACGTAGCCGGCCAGGGCCAGACCGTAGTTGGAGTACGCCGGGGTGGTGCCCGGGGCGAAGATCTGCTGCGGGGGGTCCACGGCCAGTTCGGTGCGCAGGTCGCGGACCTTCTCGGCGTCCGGGGTGATGAGATGGTCCACGCGCTCCTCGAAGCCGGCGGTGTGGCTCAGCAGGTGCCGCAGCGTCACCGCCCCGAGGGGCAGCCCGAGCTCGAAGTCGAGGTGCTCGCGGACGTCGGCGTCCAGGTCCAGGGCACCGCGTTCCACCTGCTGCAGCACGGCGGTGGCGGTGAACAGCTTGGACACCGACCCGATCCGGAACAGGTGGTGCTCGGGGTCCACCGGGGTGGCCCCCGGAACCGGCCGGGGGCGGTCGGACGTCCCGAAGCCGCGCAGCGTGACGATCTCGCCGCCGGAGACGACGGCCACCGTCGCCCCCGGGAGCCGCTCGGCGTCCAGAAGGGCCGGGACCAGGCCGTCCAGCCAGGTGTCGACGTCCTCGGTGGTCAGCTCCCGCACGTCCTGCCCGTTGCGCTCCTGCGCTGCGGCGGGAGGCGGCGCTTCCAGGTGCGCGAGCAGCAGCAGCGCCGTGAGGACCAGCACGAGCACTGCCACCGGACCCCTCGGGGCGGCGACGGGGGGCGACGACGGTGCCGGGAGCCGGTGCTCGCGCATGAGGCCATCCTGCTCCTCCACCGGCTCCCGTGTCCGAGTGTGACCGAGGATGCCGGACGTCCGCGGAGTCCGGCGCCCGCAGCGGGACCGGTTCGGGTCCACCGGTCTAGCCTGGGGACATGATCCGGTCCCGGAGCTTGTCGCTCTCCGCTCCCGTCCCCGTCCTGTGGCCGGTCGCCGGAGCGGCCGCGGTCGTGATGCCCAGGAGCCGACTGTGACCGGGCGGTTGCCGCACGGGGCCCGTCGGCACTGGGCGGACCTGGAGCGCCCGGACCACCGGGTGCCGCCCCCGGTGGACCCGGAGGCGCTCGCGGGCCTGCCCGAGCCCGCGCGCCGCTGGCTGGGGCACGCCGTGCCGCCCGGCACCCCGGCGTGGGCCGTGGCGGAGCTGTCGATGCGCGGCGAGATCCGGCTGGGCGGCTCGTGGCGGGCCTTCTCCGCACAGCAGATCATCGCCCCCGGGATCGGCTTCGTCTGGGCGGCCCGCACCCGGGTCCTCGGTCTGCCGGTCGGGGGCTACGACCGGTACGGCCCCGGCGGGGGCGAGCTGCGCTGGCGGCTGCTGGGCCTCGTGCCCGTGCTGTCCGCGGCGGGGCCGGACGTCACCCGCAGCGCGGCCGGACGGCTGGCCGGCGAGGGGATCACGGTGCCCACGGCCTGCCTGGGCGCCGCGTGGTCCCCGGGGCCGTCCCCGGACACCGCCGTCATGTCCTGGGTCCTCGACGGGCAGCGCGAGGACGCCGTGGTCCGGGTCGACCCGGAGGGGCGGCTCCGGGAGCTGAGCATGCAGCGGTGGGGCGATCCCGACGGCACCGGCTACGGCCGCCACCCCTTCGGGGTCGCGCTGTCCGAGGAGACTGACGTCGCCGGCGTGCGCGTGGCCACCGTCCTGCGCGCCGGCTGGGCGTGGGGCACCGACCGCCAGGCCGAGGGCGAGTTCTTCCGGGCACGGATCCAGGACGTCCGCTTCCGCTGATCGGCGCTCCGGAGGCGGTCCTCGAGGGACGGTGCGCCGGGCCGGTCCCTGTCGGACCGGCCGTCCGCACGGCACGCCCGGGACGGCCGGTCCTGGCGGACGTCCCCCTCAGCGGCTCGGGTCCGGGCCGCCCGGCCCGTTCCCGGGCGGGGCCTGCGGCGGGCCCTGCGGTCGGTCGTGCGGTCGGTCCTGCGCGGGTCCGGACCAGGGCGACGGCACCGCCGCTCGGGGCGGGGGCTCCACGGGCCCCTGGTCGAGCCGGAACGGCGGGTACTCGTCGCGCAGGAGCAGCACGTAGGCCAGGACCCGGTTGACCCAGCGGTTGATGCCCATGACCAGCGCGAACAGCTCGGGGCGGTAGCGGCCCGTGAAGAGCAGGATCACGGCGGCCACGAGCACGAGCAGCCCGAGCAGGGACGGCCCCCAGCTGGTGGTCGTCGTGCCGTCGTCGCCGCTGCGGCTGGTGCTCCACGTGCCGCCGCCCGTGAGCACCCCGACGATCAGCAGGTGCGGGATGGCGAGGAGCCACCACTTCACGAGCACGAGGCCCCGCGACAGCCGCTCCGGACGGTCGATCTCCAGCTGCGCCGGATGGTCCGCGCGGGCCAGGGTGAACGGCGGGTACCGGTCGGTGCCCAGGGCCGAGTAGGAGTAGAACGCCACCCGCCAGCTCCACCGCAGGACCCCCACGGAGAAGGAGAACCACGAGGGTGGGTACCGGCCCGTGAACAGGATCGCGAACCCGGCGGCGACCGTGGTGACCACGAGGGCGAACCACAGCACGGTCAGCACGATCAGGTGCGGGACCACCAGCAGCCACTTGACCAGCCACAGCCACCGGGACAGCCCGGCGTCGAGGAAGCCGCTCAGGTGCACGGGGTACACCGGGGGCGGGCTCCCGCCCCGCCCCGGGGCCTCGGCGAGGGCCGCGCCGGGGCCCGTGCCGCGCGGCGGGGTGCTCGGGTCGATGTCCCGGCCCAGTCCGGCGGCGCCGAGCAGCAGCAGCGGGACGCCCACGAGCAGCCCGGCCAGACCGCCGATCAGCTGGCCGCCGGCCAGGGGGCCCAGGAGGTCGGACCGGGCGCCGAGCTGCAGGTCCGCCCAGACCGGCCGGGAGGCGTCGGCGTTCATCACCACGAGCGTCCAGCTGCCCGAGCGCAGGTCCAGGGTCAGCTCCCGGGTGCCGGGGCCCTGGTCGGAGTCGGCCCAGAAGGTCTGGTTCCCGGGCCGGTCGGGCACCCGGTCGCCGGGCACCCGGGACCGGGCGTCGTCCCCCGACTCCGTGGCGCTGCCCAGCTCCGCGCGGGCCACGTCGTCGAGGTAGCGGTCGACGTCCGCGGTCTCGGCCACCCCCACGAAGATGTCCTGCTCCGGGTCCGCCGCCGTCACGCGCACCTGCACCTGGCCGAGCCGGTCGAGGAAGGGCACTGGGGAGACCTGGACGTCGCCGACGTCCAGCACGGCGGACGGGCCGACCAGGGCGTAGGTGATGGTCTGGTGCCGGTCCGGGGCTGCCGTGAGGAAGCGCCCGTCCTGCTGGGCCGCGGCGGCGCCGGCGAGGACGAGACCGCTGACGAGCGCCGCCAGACCCAGAGCGGTCAGGAGGGCGCCCAGGACCAGCAGGACCCACTGACCGGGTCTGGTGCGGCGCGGGGCGCCCTGCCGGTCGGGCGGACGGGACGAGCGGGAGGGCGACTGCTGGGTCATGGGAGCTCCTGAGGAGTCGGACGGTGAGCGGGCCCCGGTGCGGGGTGCCCGGGATCAGAGGGCGGCGGCCAGGTCGCGGCCCCACCTGCGGGCACGGTCCTCCTCACCGGGGACCAGGTCGTTGCCCATGGTCACGAGGAAGCTCTCGGGCTGGGCGACCAGCTCGTAGTGGTGCTCCTCGAGGGCACGGGCGATCTTCTGCGAGGCGCGCCCGGTGAGCATCGCCGGACCCTTGACCCGGGTGTCGAAGGCGGTGGCCCGTCCGCCCTCCGCGCCCAGGGCGGCCAGCCACTCGCGGACGCCGGGGCCGGCCGCGGCGTCGTCCACCTCCAGGTCGTGGCGGGACGCGTCCCGCACGGCCTGCTCGCGGGAGTTCTCCCGGCTCAGACCGTGACCGTGGGTGGGGGCGCCGACCACCAGCACGTCGCCGGCCGCCGGAGGATGCCGCTCGGCCTCGGCGGTCGAGCGCACCTGCGCGGGGACCCCGGCCTCCGCGAGGCCGCGTCCGATCGCCTCGGCGATCCGGTGGGTGTTGCCGTACACGGACTCGTAGACCACCAGGACGGTCATGGCGGGTCTCCTCTCTGCTGTCTGCTCGGGGCACGGGCCGGGGCTCACCCGCGCAGCACGGCGGCCCCGGTGACCCGGTCCGCGGCGAGGTCGGCGAGGGCCCGGTCCGCGGCGCGCAAAGGATAGGGGACGGTGGTGGGACGCAGCCCGAGCCGGGCGGCCAGGCGCAGGAACTCCTCGCCGTCCTGCCGGGTGTTGGCGGTCACGCTGCGCAGCTGCCGCTCCTGGAAGAGCTCCGCGGCGTAGTCGATGGCCGGGACGTCGCTGAGGTGGATCCCGGCGACGGCCAGGGTGCCGCCCCGGTCCAGGGCACGCAGCGCCGGGGGGACGAGGGTGCCCACGGGGGCGAACAGGACCGCCGCGTCCAGCGGCACCGGGGGAGGCTCGTCGGCATCGCCCACGAAGGCGGCGCCCAGCTCCCGGGCCAGCTCGCGCGCCTCCGCCGAGCGGGTCATGACGTGCACCTCCGCGCCCTGGTGCAGGGCCACCTGGGCGGCGAGATGGGCGGACGCGCCGAAGCCGTAGATGCCCAGCCGGCCCCCGGGCGGCAGCCGGGCCAGCCGCAGCGCCCGGTAGCCGATGATGCCGGCGCACAGCAGCGGGGCCGCGTGCTCGTCGTCGAACTCCTCGGGCAGGCGGTACGCGAAGGCCTCGGGGACCAGGGTGAGCTCCGCGTAGCCGCCGTCCTGGTCCCACCCGGTGAAGCGCGGGGACGTGCAGAGGTTCTCCCGGCCGCGGCGGCAGAACCGGCAGCGCCCGCAGGTGTGCCGCAGCCACGCGACGCCCACCCGCTCGCCCTTCCGGAACCGGGCGCACCCGGGGCCTGCGCGCGCCACCTCGCCGACGATCTCGTGCCCCGGGATCACCCCCGCCCGGTGCAGGGGGAGGTCGCCCTCCACGAGGTGCAGGTCGGTGCGGCACACCCCGCAGGCCCGCACCCGGAGGAGCAGCTCCCCGGCCCCCGGCTCGGGGTCCGGGCACTGTCCGAAGCGCATCGGCCCGCCGGCGGCGGGACCGGGCTCGTCGATCCACCACGCACGCATGCTGTCCTCGTCGATCCCCCGGGGGGAGGCGCCGGCCGGGGCCGTGACCTCTGTCCTGGTCACGAGTCTAGGAACGGATCACGGGTCCCGTCAGGAAACGAGGAATGTTAATGCTCGGCCCCCGGACCGGGGCGTCCGTCCGCGGCGTCGACGGCGCGGAGCACGGACACCAGGACGGCTCCGGCGGCGATCGCCAGCACCACGAACCCGCCCATCGGCCCGAGGACCTCGGGCACCGTGAAGCGCACCCCGGCCAGCAGCTGGGCGGTCGTCTGGGCGATGACGAGAGGCGCCAGCAGGACCTCCAGGACCAGCAGGGACAGCGCGAGCAGGTAGCCGAACGGACGCCGGCGGAGGATCAGCACCCCGGCCACGCACGCGGCCGGGGCGACGACGGCCAGGTCCAGGACCATCGTGAACTCCGTGCTGTAGGGCCCCAGCCCGGGAGGCGGCACGCCCGTCAGCGCGGAGGACAGCAGCGGCACGCCCCACACGACGAGCAGGACGGCGGCGCTGGCGAGCATCAGTGTCGCGGGGCCGAGGCGGGGCGTGCCGGCGGGGAACAGCGCGTCCCGCCCGGCCGCGGGGAACGCGGCGAACATCAGCACCACCGCCCACAGCGCGGCGGAGAACACGACCGCGTGCAGCAGGGACAGCCGGTTGTGGGCGACCGCGCCCAGCGCGTACCCGCCGTAGACGTACAGGAAGTAGCCCAGCGTGCCGAGCAGGAGCAGCCCGGCCCGTGGGCTCCCGCGCCGGTACCCCAGCGCGGAGGCGCCCAGCAGGGGCAGGCCCAGGAGCAGGGTGACGAGGTCGGTGGCCCGGCTGCCCGCGGCCGTGAAGACGGTGTCGTGCCGGTACAGGCCACGACCCCAGATCTCGGTGCGCTCCCCCCGCAGGGTCTCGAAAGGATGGGGGCCGCTCCCGCCGGCGGCGAGCAGCCCGGTGACGGCCGCCACCCCGGCCCCCACCCCGACCACCGCGCACAGCAGCAGGACCGCTCGGAAGATCCGCATGCCGCTCCTCCTCGCCCCTCGGGTCCTTCGCCCCCTCGTCCGTCCTGCGTCCCCTCGTCCGGGAGGGCCCAGCGTAGGCGGCCCGGACGCGCGGGGGAACGCCCCGGGCGGGGGAGCCCGCAGATGTCGGCGGGAGGTGTTCCCAATCGGGACGCGGAGGACGACCATGGGGGACGAAGGACCGCGCGGGTGCGGCCCGCGCCGCAGCCACCCGGGCGGGATCCGTCCCGGCGCGCGACGAGAGGACTCCGGCATGACCGAGCGCATCGACCGATGGCCCACGGGAGCCCCGTGCTGGGCGGACATCATGGTCTCGGACCTGGACCGTTCCATGGACTTCTACGCCGCCGTGCTCGGGTGGCGCTTCACGCCCTCTGACCCCGCGTACGGCGGCTACTGCAACGCCCTGGTGGACGGCGAGCCGGTGGCGGGGATGTCCCCGGCGCTGTCCGGGATGGAGGACGACCCGCACGCGTGGGCGGTGTACCTCGCGTCCGAGGACATCGCGGCCACGGGCCGGGCCGCGGTGGCGGCCGGCGCCCGGCAGCTGTTCGAACCGGCGGCGGTGGGGAGCTTCGGCACCATGGGGGTGTGGATCGACCCCACGGGCGCGGCCTTCGGGGTGTGGCAGCCGCAGGACCACACCGGGTTCAGCATCATCGGCAAGCACGGCGCCGTGGCCTGGTGCGACCTGCTGACCACCGACCAGGACGCCGCCGAGCGGTTCTACGCCGAGGTCTTCGGCTACACGTACCAGGACATCGGGACGCGGCACGAGGCGTACGCGGTGTTCACGGTCCCGGGCATGGACCGGTCGGCCGGCGGGATCGGGGTGCCCGCCGAGGACGTCGACCACCTGCAGGAGGCGCCTCCGCTGTGGTGGGTCTGCTTCGAGGTCGACGACGCCGACACCGCCGCCGAGCGGGTGATCGCCGCCGGGGGCGCGCTGGTCCAGGAGCCGGAGGAGTTCGGCTACGGGGAACTCGTGTTCGCCGCCGGCCCGGACGGCGAGCGCTTCGCCATGATGGGCCCGTCCTCGGAGGACTGGACGGAGGAGGACGGCGAGGACGCCGACGACGACGCCGGGCGGGCGTGAGCGCGGCCCCGGCCGACGGCCGACCGGTCGCCCCGGCGCCTCAGGAGGGTCGGATCAGAACATGCCCACGACGGCGCCGACGAACCACAGGACCACGAACAGGGCGATGAGGCCGAGGATGACGGCCAGCGCGATCTTGCCCTTCGCGGAGTCCCCGGGGTGGTCGACGTCCAGGTCGGGGTTGTCGGGGCCCACGCCCGAGCCGGCGTCCGGCGGGGTGTCGCCCTCGATGCTCAGACCGGACTCCTCGTTGAGGGCGTCGCCGGCCTTCTTCGGGTCGTTGCGCGCTTGCTCGGGATCGATCTCGGCCACGGGATCCTGCTTTCTCGGGTCGGACGTGCTGGAACGGGTGCTCCCAGCAGACTAGCAAGCTTGCTGGCCAAACGGGCGGCATCCCCGGCACCTCCTGCGTGTGCGCGAACGGAAACATGCACGCCACGCGAGCATGAGAGGACTTGAGTGCAACTCGTGGTATCACTTGTACCGTGTGGTACCCGTCACACGCCTGCCGGCAGACCGGGGACCCGCGCCCCTGCTCCACCACCCGGAGCCGGTCCTGCCGCTCGCCTCCCGAGGAGTCCGTTCATGCCCACGCCATTCCGCCCGGGGCGCGCCCGCCGCCCCCTCGCCGTCACCTCCCTGGCCGCCGTGGCCGCCCTCGTGCTCACCGGCTGCCTCGCCTCGGACCGCGAGGAGGGCGGGGCGGGCGCCACCCAGGCCGCCGACGGCGACGTCGACGGCACGTTCGTCTTCGCGGCGTCGTCCGACCCCAAGACCCTCGACCCGGCGTTCGCCCAGGACGGCGAGTCCTTCCGGGTCTCCCGGCAGATCTTCGAGGGCCTCGTGGGCGTGCAGGAGGGCTCGGCGGACCCCGAGCCCCTGCTGGCCGAGTCCTGGGAGCAGTCCGAGGACGGCCGGACCTACACGTTCCAGCTCAAGGACGGCGTCACCTTCCACGACGGCACGGCCTTCGACGCCGAGGCCGTCTGCGCGAACTTCGAGCGCTGGTACAACTTCGAGGGCCTCCTGCAGTCCGAGAACATGGCCTACTACTACGGCTCGCTGTTCAAGGGCTTCTCGGACACCCCCGAGGAGGCCATCTACTCCGGCTGCGAGGCCACGGGCGAGCAGGAGGCGGAGGTCACCCTGAACAAGCCGTTCGCCGGTTTCATCGCCGCCCTGTCCCTGCCGGCGTTCGCCATGCAGTCCCCCACGGCGCTCGAGGAGTACGGCGCGGACACCGCCGGCGGCACGGAGGAGTCCCCGGAGCTCTCCGAGTACGCCCAGGGCCACCCCGTGGGCACCGGGCCGTTCCGCTTCGACTCCTGGGACGTGGGCAATCAGGTGGTCCTCTCCGCCCACGACGAGTACTGGGGCGAGCAGGGCCAGGTCACCGACGTGATCTTCCGGATCATCGACGATCCCCAGGCCCGCCGCCAGGCGCTCGAGTCCGGCAGCGTGGACGGCTACGACCTCGTGGCCCCCGCCGACACGCAGGCACTGAGCGACGCGGGCTTCAACGTGGTCACCCGCGACCCGTTCACCATCCTGTACCTCGGCTTCAACCAGGCCCAGGAGGAGCTCGCGGACGTCGACGTCCGCCGCGCCATCGCGCACGCCATCGACAAGGAGGCCCTGGTCTCCCAGACGCTGCCCGAGGGCACCACGGTGGCCACCCAGTTCATCCCGGAGTCCGTCAACGGCTACAACGAGGACGTCACCCAGTACGAGTACGACCCCGAGCGGGCCCGCGAGCTGCTCGCGGACGCCGGCTACGCCGACGGCCTGGAGCTGGACTTCAGCTACCCCACCGGGGTCTCCCGCCCCTACATGCCGAACCCGGAGCAGACCTTCACCACGCTCACCGCGCAGCTGGAGGAGGTGGGCATCACCGTGAACCCGCAGCCGGACAAGTGGTCCCCGGACTACCTGGACCGCATCAACGGCACCCCGGACCACGACCTGCACCTGCTCGGCTGGACCGGTGACTACAACGACACCGACAACTTCGTGGGCGTGTTCTTCGGCCGGGAGAAGCCGGAGTTCGGCTTCGAGGACGCCGAGCTGTTCCGGGCGCTGGCCGAGGCCCGCGAGCTGACCAGCGTCGAGGAGCAGACGCCGGTCTACGAGGACATCAACGAGCAGATCATGCAGCTGCTGCCGGCGGTCCCCCTGGCCAACCCGGCGCCGTCCCTGGCCTTCGACCCCCGGGTGGAGTCCTACCCGGTGAGCCCGGTCAACGACGAGGTCTTCAACAGGATCGAGCTCAGCGAGTGAGCCCGCGTCCGGGGCGGCGCACCGTGCGCC
>NZ_JBHVDI010000115.1:0-12592 GCF_042802875.1 Kocuria sp. NPDC057446
GGCCCGTTCCCCGCGGGGAACGGGCCCGTGGCCGTGGCGGGACCGTCCGGAGCGCGACCGCTGCCGGGGAGGCCGGCTCAGCCCTCGGTGGACTGGGTGGCCTCCGAGCCGTTGACGAGCTCGCCCTCGCCGATCACGCGGTCGCCGGACCCGTCCTGACCCTCGCCCAGCGCCTGCTGCTCGCCCTGGCCGGACACCACCTGGATCTTGCGCGGCTTCGCCTGCGCCGTGACGGGGATCGTCACCGTGAGCACGCCGTTGTCGTAGTTCGCGGCAATGTTCTGGATGTCGATGCCCTGGCCCAGGTTGAGCTGCCGCACGAACGACGAGCTCTGCCGCTCCCGGGTGATCCACTGCACGTCCTGCACCTCGGGCAGCTCCCGTTCCGCCCGGATGGTCAGCAGCTGGCCGTCGACGTCGACGTCGACGCTGCCGGGGTCGATGCCGGGCAGGTCCGCCCGCAGGATGTACTGGTCGCCGTCCCGGTACAGGTCCATCGGCATCTCGCGCAGGCCCTGCCGGGCGAACAGCGAGGCGGCGAGTCGGTCGAAATCGTTGAACGGGGTGAACATCGTGGCCACGTCAATCATCTCCTCAACCATATGAGCAATGTCTTCGACATTTAGTTGAGTCAGACCAACTCAACTGTTGACCATGATAGTGCCGCTCGTACCGCTGTTCAACGGGTCCGTGCCCGCATCGCCCAGGGCGAACCGTCCGTCAGCGGAGGTCGTGGGGATAGCGCACGCCGATCTGCTCCCGCACCCGGTCGAAGAGCTCCGCGAGCTCGAGCGAGTCGGCCCAGGGCACCACGGGGGACTCGAGCAGGCCCTGCTGCACGCAGCGCGTGGCCTCGCGCATCTCGAAGACGTACCCGGCCCCGGCCACGTCCACGTGCTCCACGTGCGGGGCGGCGCCGGCGCGGGCGCCGTCGGCGCTCTGCAGCACCAGGGTGGTCGGGCAGTTGATCCGGCCGTCCACGCGCAGCCAGCCGTCCGTCCCGCTGACGGTCACCTGGTGGGGGACCGTGGCGGAGAGGGTTCCGCTGACGTGGGCCCGGCCGTGCCCGAACTCCAGGGTCAGGGCCGTGTCCACGTCCACGTCCGTGGCGCCGAGCTCCGCGCGGGCGCTCCAGCGCTCCGGGGCCCCCAGCACCGCCGAGGTCCACGTCAGGGGATAGACCATCATGTCCAGCAGCACCCCGCCGCCGTCGGCCCGGCGGAACAGCCGGTGGGTCGGGTCGAGGACCCGGTGCATGCCGATGGACCCCTCGACCGAGCGCACCCGGCCGAGCCGGCCCTCCCGGATCCAGCGCATCGCGGTGCGGAAGCCGGGGGTCATGCGGGTCCAGACGGCCTCCATGAGGAAGACGCCGTGCTCGCGCGCCAGGCGCAGCAGGTCCTGGACCTCGGCCGCGGTCATGGCGAGGGCCTTCTCGCAGACCACGTGCTTGCCGGCGCGCAGCAGCACGGAGACGTCCCGGTGGTGGTAGCCGTGCGGGGTGGCCACGTAGACGATCTCCACCTCGGGGTCCGCCGCGAGCCGGTCCAGGCCCGTGCCGGCGGCCGTGCCGCCGTAGGCCCGGGCCACCCCGTGCCGGCGGGCGAAGTCCTCGGCGCGGGCCTGGTCCCGTGAGCTCACGGCCACGAGCCGGGCGTCGGGCAGCGCCGCGATGTCCGGCACCACCTTCTCCGCGATGTCGGCGGTGCTGACCACGCCCCACCCGAGGGTGCGGCCGGTGGCGGTGCGGGGGTGGTCGAGGTGGGCGGCGTCGAGGGCGGCGTCGACGAAGGGGCTGAGGGTCGGGGCAGGCATGGGCGCATTCTGCCACGCCCGCGTCGTCCGCCCGCGGCGGATCCGATCGAACGACCGTTCGTCGCGTAGGCTGGAGCCGTGCCCCGGGTGAGCCAGCAGTACAAGGACGAGCGCCGCCGCGCGATCGTGTCCGCCGCGAGCGCGTGCTTCCTCGAGCACGGCTACGAGGGGGCGTCGATGCACCGCATCATCGCCGCCACCGGGCTGTCCGCGGGCGCGCTGTACAACCACTTCCCGAGCAAGCAGGAGCTCGTGGCGGCGTCCGCCCGGGCGGCCCTGGACCGGGTCCTCGAGGCCGCGGCGGACGTGCCCGGCACCGACCCGGCCGAGTGGGTCGTGGGACTGCTGGAGCGGCTCGCCGCGGACCCCGCCACCACCCGTCTGCTGCTCATCACCTGGGGCGCGGCCGTGACCGACCCCGGGCTGGCCGAGCCGGCGGGGGAGCACCTGGCGCGCGTGCGCGACCGGGTCGAGGAGCGCTACGGGCGGTGGGCGGTCGAGGAGCTGGGGCTCGGGGCCGACGCCGCCCACGAGTGGGCCGGGATGTTCGCCCAGGCCATCCTCTCGGTGCTGCAGGGCTGGGTGGTGCAGTCCTGCCTGCTGCCGGGCTTCGACCACGGCGCGTACCTGGACTACGCGCGCACCCTCGCCGCCCAGTGACCGGCCACGGGGCGCGGATCAGGCGCCGGGGCCGCGGTGCTCGGCCGAGAGCTGCACGTAGGTCCGCGCGCTGGCGCGGACCTTCTCCTGCTCCTCGTCCGTGAGCTCGCGCCGGACCGTGGCCGGCACCCCGGCCACCAGGGACCGCGGCGGCACCACGGTGCCCTCGAGGACGACCGCACCCGCGGCCACCAGCGAGCCGGTGCCGATCACGGCGCCGTTGAGGACGGTGGCGTTCATCCCGACGAGGACCTCGTCCTCCACGGTGCACCCGTGCACCACCGCGCCGTGGCCGACGCTCACGTCCGCGCCGATCGTGCAGGGGTGGCCGGGGTCGGAGTGGACCACCACGTTGTCCTGCAGGTTGGACCGCGCGCCCAGCCGGACGGGGGAGCGGTCCCCGCGCACCACGGCACCGTAGAAGACCCCGGACTCTGCGCCGAGCTCGACGTCGCCCACGACCGCCGCGGTGGAGGCCACGAAGGCGGTGGGGTGGATCCGGGGCTCGTGCCCGCCGTGCGGGAGGACCGGGCCGGGCGTCGTGGAGTGTGCCATGGGCCCAGCCTATCGGCGGGGTCCGCGGCTCAGACGCCCTGCCGCGTGACGGCCGCCGGCTGGAGGGCGTGCTGGTGCCCGTGCTGGATGGCCACGCGGATCGTCTGCCCGCCCTTGAGCACGTACTCCGCGCCGTGCACGTGGATCGTGACGTCGTCCGCCTTGCGGGAGGAGCCCTCGAGCTCCAGGACGTGGTGGTCGATGCACACCCGGATCACCTGGCCCCGGTACAGCACGGTGAACGAGACCGTCTGCAGCTGGCTCGGCAGGGCCGGGTCGAACTCGAGCCAGCCGCCGCGCACGCGCAGCCCGGCGTAGGCGCGGGTCACGACGTCCACGGAGCCGGCCATGGCGCCGAGGTGGATGCCCTCGCCCGTGGTCCCGCCCTGCGTGTCGTCGAGGTCGACCAGCAGGGAGTCCTGGAACGAGGACCAGGAGCGGTCGGGGTTCAGCCAGGCGAGCACCGAGGCGTTGACCACCCGGGACAGGGACGAGCCGTGCGAGGAGCGGGCGATGTAGAAGTCGACGGTGCGCTCGATCGCGGCGTGGTCCACGTCGTAGCCCATCCGGCCGAGCTCCTCGACCAGGCCGTCGGGGCCGAAGAGGTAGACCAGCATGATGGTGTCGGCCTGCTTGGCCAGCTTGTAGTTGTTGGTCATGTCCCCCTCGTTCTCCAGCAGGAGGTCGAGGCGGCCGATGTTGCGGTACTTCGTGCGGTAGTACTCCCAGTCCAGCTCGTCGAGGTCGTCGTAGCCGTGGAACTGGCTGATGGTGCCGTCCGAGTTGAACGGCACGAACATCCGCTCGGCCATCTGCTGCCAGGTGCCCACCTCCTCGGCCGAGAGGTCGAAGCGGGCGGAGAGCTCCTCGCGCTGGTGCTCCACCATGTCGTGGAAGATGTGGGCGCTGTGCCGGAACAGCCACGCCGCGAGCACGTTCGTGTAGGCGTTGTCCTTGAGGCCGCCGCCGTGCTGGCCGCGCGGGCCGTCGTGGTACTCGTCCGGGCCCATGACGCCGGCGATGTGGTAGCGGCCGTCCGCGGGGTCGTAGTCGGTGAGGGACGCGAACAGGCGGGTGATCCCGATGATCAGCTCCGAGCCCTGGCCCGCCAGCCAGTCCAGGTCACCGGTGGTCTCGTAGTAGATCCAGGCGTTGTAGGCGATCGCGAGGCCCACGTGGAACTGCCGCCACGAGTTGTCCGGCAGCCACCGGTTGGAGTGGTGGTTGAACAGCTCCGGCGGGGTCTCCTCCCGGCCGTCCGAACCGGACTGCCACGGGAAGGCCGCGCCCTCGAGCCCGAACTCGGTGGCCCGGTGCTTGGCCATGGCCAGCCGGCGCCACCGGTAGGACAGCAGCGCCCGCGTCACCTGCGGCTGGTGCAGGTTCACCACCGGCAGGATGTAGAGCTCGTCCCAGAAGATGTGCCCCCGGTAGCCCTCGCCGTGCAGTCCGCGGGCCGGGACGCCGGCGTCGCGCAGGGACATGTGCGGCGCCAGGGTCTGGGCCACGTGGAACAGGTGCACGCGCAGGGCCAGCTGGGTCAGGGACAGCTCCCCGGTGCACTCCTCCGGGTCCCGGCACACGTCCACGTCGAAGCGGTCCCACAGCAGGGACCACTCGATCTCGTGCGAGGGCAGCAGCCCCCGGACGCCGCTGGGGTTGCGGTCCAGCTCCGCGAGCGCGCCCTCGCGGGGCGAGCCGATGGCCGCGTCGCGGCTCGTGACCACGGCCGTGGTCGAGTCGATGATCACCGGGCGGCCGTCGGCGATGTTGACCTGGTGCCGGCGGAACTCGGTGCCTCCGGGGCGGATCTCGCGGCGCTCCCGGACGTTCTGGCCGCCCTCGATGGTGGTGCGCTGGGCCGTGGTGATCTCGATCTTGGACTGCGTGGTGCGTACGTGGGACAGCAGGGTCTCGTGGTCGTCGGGCAGGGACGTCGACTCGAGGTCCACGAGGTGGTGGTCGTTGAGGTCCTTGTACTCCGCGACCCCGTTGTTGCGCACGCTGGGGTCGATGCCCGTGCGCAGGTGCAGCCGCCCGGAGAACCCCCGGGCCGTCACGGTGGTCTCCTGCGCCCCCAGGTGGCGGTAGCGCAGCGACACGAGGCGGCGCTGGACGATCTCCAGCCGGGCGCGGGCCCCGTCCTCGCCCCGGTCGCCGTTGAGGTCGGTGAGGACGAGCGACCGGATGAGCAGCCCGCGGCGCAGGTCGAGCTCGATCCGCTCCTCGGACGGGCGCAGCCCGCCCTCCGACCACCAGTCGCCGCCGGAGACGCGCAGGTCCAGGTGGGTCCAGTTCGGGGCGTTGACCATCGACTCGTGCTCGACGTCGCGGCCGCTCAGGTGGCTGACCACCCGGTTGAAGATCCCGGCCAGGTAGTTGCCGGGGTAGTGCACCCCGTTGTCGGGGAACTCGCAGGCGGACCCGCGCACCCCCATGTAGCCGTTCGCCAGCGTCAGCAGGGTCTCGCGCCGGGGCTCGGTGGCCGGGTCGAAGCCCTCGAACACCAGCTTCCAGGGGTCCTCGCGGCGGGCGCCGAGGTCGAGCTCGCCGACGTCGTTGAGCACGATCGTGGCACCGGCGCGGTAGAGGTCCTTGCGCTCGCCGTGGCGGCGGATGCCCACCACCATGCCGAAGCCTCCGGCGGCCGCGGCCTGCACCCCGGACACGGCGTCCTCCACCACCACGGACCGGGCCGGGTTCACCCCGAGCATCTTGGCGCACGTGAGGAACGTGTCGGGGGCCGGCTTGCCGGGCAGCCCGTGCTCGGCGGCGAAGTGGCCGTCCACGATGATGTCGAAGGAGTCCTGCAGCCCGGCCGCCGCGAGCACGGGGACGCTGTTGCGGCTGGCGGTCACGAGGCCCACCGGCACGCCGGCCGCGCGCAGCCGCTCGATGAGCGCCACGGTCCGCTCGAAGACCCGCACGCCCTGGACCTGCAGGGCGTCCTGGAAGTAGGTGTTCTTCAGCACGGACTGGCCCTGCACCGTCCACGCCCCCGGCGCCCCGTCGCCCTCCGGCAGCCGCGCGCCGCGCGCGGCGAGCAGGGACCGGATCCCGTCCTCGCGGCGCCGGCCGTCCACGTAGTGGCGGTAGTCGGCGTCGGCGTCGAAGGGGCGCCGGTCCACGGTGGTGCCGGCCTCGGCCGGCTCGAGCCGGTCGTCGGCCAGGATCGCGTCGAAGAGGGTCTTCCAGGCCGCCGCGTGCACGGCGGCGGTGTCGGTGACCACCCCGTCCATGTCGAAGATCACGGCCTCGTGGGGGATGCGCAGCTGGTCGACCGTCTGCGGAGGAGCGTCCGCGCCCTGGATGCGGGGCAGGGACGCGGTGAACGGGGCGGTGGGCAGTGCGTTCACGGGAGTTCCTCCGGGGAGTGGGTGCGGCTTCCGTGGCCCCTCGGAACCGCAAGGAGAGACCCCCAGCACGCGGCACGCGACGGACCCCGGACGCGGCGTTGCGGTTTGGCACTGGAGCGGGGACGGCCGTCCGTGCCGACGGTTCCTGACCAGCTCATTAAACGGCTCGGGGCCCCCCGGGGCAAGCCGCGTCCGCTCAGCGGTCCGCCAGGGGGAGCCGGACGGTGAACCGCGTGCTGCCCGGGACGCTGCCGACCTCGATCCGCCCGTGGTGCGCGCGCACGATCGCCTCGACGATGGAGAGCCCCAGTCCCGCCCCGCCGGAGCGCCCGGCGCGCGCGTGGTCCTCCCGGGCGAAGCGGGAGAAGATGTGCTCGAGGAACTCGGCGCCGATGCCGGGGCCGTCGTCCCCGACCGTGAGCACGGCCTCGGCGGCGGCCCCCGGGCCGCCGGCCGCGGTCGCCAGCGACGCCGTGACCGTGGTGCCGGCGGGGGTGTGCTGGTGGGCGTTGGCGAGCAGGTTGATGAGGACCTGGCGCAGCTGGGCCGGATCGCCCCGGACGAGCACGGGCTCGTCGGGCAGCTCGAGGCGCCAGCCGTGACCGGGCGCCGTGACCCGCAGGTCGCTGACGGTCTCGACCACCAGCTCGAGCAGGTCCACGTCCTCGCTGACCACCGCCCGGCCCTCGTCCAGGCGCGCGAGCAGCAGCAGGTCCTCCACGAGCGCGGTCATCCGCACCGCCTCGGACTCCACCCGGGACAGCGAGCTGCGGCCCTGCGCGCTCATCGGCTCCGTGAGCCGGATCAGCTCCGCGTAGCCCCGGATGCTGGCCAGCGGGGTGCGCAGCTCGTGGCTGGCGTCGGCCACGAACCGGCGCACGCGCGTCTCGCTGCGCTGGCGGGCGGTCAGCGCGTGGGCGACGTTGTCCAGCATCCGACCGAAGGCGTGGCCGAGCCGGCCCACCTCCGTGTCCGGGTGCGCCGCCGGCGCCACGGCCTCCACCGGCAGGGTCACCTCCCCCCGGTCGAGGTCGAGCTCCGAGACGCGGGTCGCCACGTCGGAGAGGCGCTCCACGGGGCGCAGGGTGCGCCGGACGACGACGAGGCCGACGAGGCCCGTGGCCGCGATGGCGCCGGTCGAGATCGCCGCGGTGCTCACCCCGAAGCTGCGCAGGGTGTCCTCCTTGTCGGCCAGCGGCAGGCCGGTCAGCACGAGTCCCCAGTCCCACGGGTCGTCGACCACCAGCACGCGGTAGCCGCCCACGCTCAGCTCCACGTCCACGGGGCCCCACTGCTCGCCGCCGTCCTCGTCGGACTCGGCGCCGAGCGCCGCCACGAGCTCCCCGATGCGCTGCCGGTCCGTCCCGGTCAGCTCCTGCCGCGTCCCGTCGGCCGCGAAGAGCCCGGCGCGCACCACCTCGCCGTCGACGATCCGCGCGTTGAGCGTGCCGGCGCCCTGGGCGGGCACGTCCATCATGGCCTCGAGCTCCTCGGAGGGCCCCGCGGCGGCCCGGACCCCGTACTCGATCGCGCGGAAGGACGCGTCCCGGACCCGGCCGTCCAGCTGCTCGCCCAGGGACACGTTGAGCACCGCGAGACCCAGGGCGCCCACCGCGGCGCACGCGGTGGTCAGCAGCGCCAGGACCGTCAGCAGCAGCTTCGTGCGCAGCTGCAGCGCCCGGCCGGCGCCCCGCCGCCGGACCCGCGCACCGGTTCCGCCCGTGCTCACTCGGCCGGTTTGAGCACGTAGCCGGCGCCGCGCACGGTGTGGATCATGGGCGGGCGCCCGGCGTCGATCTTCTTGCGCAGGTAGGAGATGTAGAGCTCCACGACGTTGGTCTGGCCGCCGAAGTCGTAGCCCCAGACCTGCTCGAGCAGCTGCGGCTTGCTGAGCACCCGGCGGGCGTTCTCCATGAGGCAGCGCAGCAGGTCGAACTGGGTGGCCGTCAGGGCGATCTCGTCGCCGCCGCGGTGCACCTCCCGGGTGTCGGCGTTGAGCACGAGGTCCCCCACGACCAGCTCCGCGGCGTCCGGGTGGGCGATGCCCGCGCGCTGCACCAGGCGGTGCAGCCGCAGCAGCAGCTCCTCCATGTCGAACGGCTTCGTCACGTAGTCGTCCCCGCCCGCGGCGAGGCCGGTGATGCGGTCCTCCGTGCTGTCCTTCGCGGTGAGGAACAGGGCCGGGACGGTGGGGGAGAAGGCGCGGACGCGCTCGAGCACCTGCACCCCCGAGCACCCCGGGAGCATGACGTCGAGCACCAGGACGTCGGGCCGGAAGCCGCGGGCCTCGGCCACCGCGGCGTCCCCGTCGTGCGCCGAGCGCACCTGCCAGCCCAGCATCGACAGCCCCATGGACACCATCTGGGCCAGCAGCGGCTCGTCGTCGACGACGAGGGCGCGCACCGGTGCCCCGTCGGGGTGCCGCAGGCGAGGCAGCTCCACAGCGGTGGGCCGGTGCACGGAATCGGTCACGACGGGCTCCTCCCTGGTCCGCGCCGGCGGCGCCGGTGTCCTCGGACGGTCCTCAGCCTAGCGCCGGGACGGCCCGGGAGGCGGTGCGCACCGTTCACGGACGCACTTCACAGCCCCGGCACAGGAAGCCGATAAGGCCGCCACATCCCCGCCTGGTGGGATGGGAGCAGCACCGGGCCCCTGGGCCCGGACCCGCCGGGCAGGGAGCCCGCCGGAGCACGCGAGAGGGGAACCACCGCCATGCTGCACACCCACCACCCGGTCGGGGAGGCCCGGTCCGCGGATCGGTCCGCGGCGCCGCGCGCCCGCCGGCGCCTGGTCGGGATCGACGCGGCCCGCGGCCTCGCCCTGCTCGGCCTGGTCTCCGTGCACATCCTGCCGTCCTGGGACCCGGAGACCTTCGAGGCCACCGTCCAGTGGACCCTGTTCTCCGGCCGGGCCGCCGCCCTGTTCGCCCTCCTCGCCGGCGTGGGGCTGGCCCTCGGCTCGGGCGGGACCCGCGTGCACGAGGGCCGCCGGATGACCGCCGACCGGGCGGGGCTGCTCGTGCGCGCCGTGCTCATCACCGTGCTGGGGCTGCTCATCAACCAGTTCTCGCCGGCCGACCCGCCCGCCTACGACATCCTGGTCTACTACGGCGTGTTCTTCCTGCTCGCCCTGCCCTTCCTGCACCTGTCCGTGCGGGCCCTGCTCGCCTGGGCCGCCGGCCTGGCCGTGCTCGGCCCCGTCCTGGTGCACGCGCTGGGCCCCGTGCTGCCCCCGTTCGGCGTCCACAACCCGGGCGTCGCGGAGCTGCTCACCGAGCCGGGCACCACCCTCGCCCAGCTGCTCGTCACCGGCTCGTACCCGGGGGTCACCTATCTCGTCTACCTGCTCGCGGGCCTGGCCATCGGGCGGCTGGACCTCTCGGCCGCCCGCACGCAGGCCGGCCTGGCCATCGGCGGGGCCGGGCTCGCGGCGGCGTCCTCGCTCACCTCCTGGCTGCTGCTGCACCCCCTCGGCGGCATCGACCGGCTGCTCGCCGCGAGCCCGTTCCTGGGCCGGGAGGACGTCCGGGAGATCCTGGTGTTCGGCCCCGACCCCGTCCTGCCCTCCGCCACCTGGTGGTGGCTGGCCGTGACCGGGCCGCACACGAACACCCCGCTCGCCCTGCTGAGCGGGGTGGGCACCGGGGCCCTCGTCCTGGGCCTGTGCCTGCTCCTGGCCCGCCGCGCCGAGCGCGCGCTGCTGCCCCTGGCCGCGGCCGGCTCCATGACCCTCACGCTGTACTCGGCGCACCTGCTCGCGCTGTTCCTCGAGCTGCACGAGGAGCAGCCCGTGCTGTGGTTCCTCGTGCACGTCCTGGTGGGCGCCGGCTTCGCGGTCCTGTGGCACCGCACCCGCGGCCAGGGGCCCCTCGAACGAGTCGTCGGCCGGGCCGCCCGCGCAGGGCGGGACCGGGTCCTGCGCGATCGCCTAAACTCGTAGACGGTCCACCCAGGTTCCCGACTTCAGGAGCGGCATGTCCACGAGCACGTCCCCGTCCGTCACCAACCAGCCCCTCGCCGAGGTCGATCCGGAGATCGCGGCGGCCATCGCCGACGAGCTCGGCCGCCAGCGCGGCACCCTCGAGATGATCGCCTCCGAGAACTTCGCGCCCCGGGCGGTCCTCGAGGCACAGGGCTCGGTGCTCACGAACAAGTACGCCGAGGGCTATCCCGGGCGCCGCTACTACGGCGGCTGCGAGTTCGTCGACGTCGTCGAGAACCTCGCCCGGGACCGGGCCACGTCCCTGTTCGGCGCCGAGCACGCCAACGTCCAGCCGCACTCCGGCGCCCAGGCCAACACCGCGGTCATGCAGGCGCTCATGACCCCCGGCGACAAGCTGATGGGCCTCTCCCTGGCCCACGGCGGCCACCTCACGCACGGGATGAAGCTCAACGTCTCCGGCAAGCTCTACGAGATCGCCGCCTACGAGGTCGACCCCGACACCTACACCATCGACATGGACAAGGTGCGGGAGCAGGCCCTGGCCGAGCGCCCGCAGGTCATCGTGGCCGGCTGGTCCGCGTACTCGCGGGAGCTGGACTTCGAGGCGTTCCGCTCGGTCGCCGACGAGGTCGGGGCGAAGCTGTGGGTGGACATGGCCCACTTCGCGGGCCTCGTGGCCGCGGGCCTGCACGCCAATCCCGTGCCGCACGCCCACGTGGTGACCTCCACCGTGCACAAGACCCTCGCGGGTCCCCGCTCCGGCGTGATCCTCACCACGGGCGAGCTCAAGAAGAAGATCGACTCCGCCGTCTTCCCGGGCCAGCAGGGCGGCCCCCTCATGCACGCCATCGCGGGCAAGGCCGTGGCCTTCCGGATCGCGGCCACCGAGGAGTTCCGCGCCCGCCAGGAGCGCACCGTCGAGGGCGCCCGGATCCTCGCCGAGCGGCTCGGCGCCGACGACGTCGCCCGGGCGGGGGTGTCCGTGCTGACCGGCGGCACCGACGTGCACCTGGTCCTGGTGGACCTGCGCAACTCCGAGCTCGACGGCAAGCAGGCCGAGGACCTCCTGCACCAGGCGGGGATCACCGTCAACCGCAACGCCGTGCCGTGGGACCCGCGCCCGCCGATGGTCACCTCCGGACTGCGGATCGGCACCCCCGCGCTGGCCACCCGCGGCTTCGGCGCCCCGCAGTTCGAGGAGGTCGCCGAGATCATCGCCACCGCCCTCAAGCCCGGCGCGGACATCCCCGCCCTGCGGGCCCGCGTGGACCGGCTGGCCGCGGACTTCCCGCTCTACGACGGCCTCGAGGAGTGGTGAGCATGGGGGCGCAGGTCCTCGACGGGCGGGCGGCCGCCGCCGCCATCAAGACCGAGCTCGCCGAGCGCGTCGCCGCCCTGGCGGAGCGGGGGATCACCCCGGGCCTCGGCACGGTGCTCGTGGGCGACGACCCCGCCTCGCACTCCTACGTGGGCGGCAAGCACCAGGACTGCGCCGAGGTCGGCATCGCCTCGATCCGCCGGAACCTCCCCGCGGACGTCTCCCAGGAGGAGCTCGAGCGCGTGCTCGACGAGCTCAACGCGGACCCCGCGTGCACCGGCTACATCGTCCAGCTGCCGCTGCCGGAGCACATCGACACCAACGCAATCCTCGAGCGCGTGGACCCGGACAAGGACGCCGACGGGCTGCACCCGACGAACCTCGGCCGCCTGGTGCTCAACGTCGCCGAGCCGATGACCTCCCCGCTGCCGTGCACGCCCAACGGCGTGATCGAGCTGCTGCGCCGGAACGGGGTCGACCTCGCGGGCCGGCACGTGCTCGTCGTGGGCCGCGGCGTGACCGTCGGACGGCCGATCGGGCTGCTGCTGACCCGCAAGGAGATCAACGCCACGGTGACCCTCGCCCACACCGGAACGCAGGACCTGGACGAGCTGCTGGCCCAGGCCGACGTCGTCGTGGCCGCCGCCGGGCGACCGCACATGATCACCGCCGACCGGCTCAAGGACGGGGTCGTGCTCCTCGACGTGGGGGTCTCCCGCGTGGAGGACCCCGCGACCGGGAAGAAGAAGCTCACCGGCGACATCGACCCGGCCGCCGCGCAGAAGGCCTCCTGGATGTCGCCGAACCCCGGCGGGGTCGGTCCCATGACCCGGGCCATGCTGCTGCTCAACGTCGTGGAGACCGCCGAGCGGCAGGCCGGCCTGGGCTGAGCCCCGGCGCCGCGCCACGGCGGCGGAGCGCGCCCCCGGGAGTCGTCGCTCCCGGG
>NZ_JBHVDI010000116.1:0-12580 GCF_042802875.1 Kocuria sp. NPDC057446
TTGCGGCCGTACTCCCCAGGCGGGGCACTTAATGCGTTAGCTACGGCGCGGAAAACGTGGAATGTCCCCCACACCTAGTGCCCAACGTTTACGGCATGGACTACCAGGGTATCTAATCCTGTTCGCTCCCCATGCTTTCGCTCCTCAGCGTCAGTAACAGCCCAGAGACCTGCCTTCGCCATCGGTGTTCCTCCTGATATCTGCGCATTTCACCGCTACACCAGGAATTCCAGTCTCCCCTACTGCACTCTAGTCTGCCCGTACCCACTGCAGACCCGGGGTTGAGCCCCGGGCTTTCACAGCAGACGCGACAAACCGCCTACGAGCTCTTTACGCCCAATAATTCCGGACAACGCTTGCGCCCTACGTATTACCGCGGCTGCTGGCACGTAGTTAGCCGGCGCTTCTTCTGCAGGTACCGTCACTCTCGCTTCTTCCCTACTGAAAGAGGTTTACAACCCGAAGGCCGTCATCCCTCACGCGGCGTCGCTGCATCAGGCTTCCGCCCATTGTGCAATATTCCCCACTGCTGCCTCCCGTAGGAGTCTGGGCCGTGTCTCAGTCCCAGTGTGGCCGGTCACCCTCTCAGGCCGGCTACCCGTCGTCGCCTTGGTGAGCCATTACCCCACCAACAAGCTGATAGGCCGTGAGCCCATCCAAAACCAGTAAAACCCTTTCCACCACCCACCATGCGGCAGGAAGTAGTATCCAGTATTAGACCCAGTTTCCCAGGCTTATCCCAGAGTCAAGGGCAGGTTACTCACGTATTACTCACCCGTTCGCCACTAATCCGCCCAGCAAGCTGGGCATCATCGTTCGACTTGCATGTGTTAAGCACGCCGCCAGCGTTCGTCCTGAGCCAGGATCAAACTCTCCGTCAAAAAAACAACGAAAACATCAAACCCCGGCTGAAAATGTCGCCACCACCCCACGGAGGCAGGACGGCGACAACCAATCAACCGAATAAAACATCCGGTATCAACAAACATGGCACACTATTGAGTTCTCAAACAACAGACCGATCAGCCGTGTCTCGCTTGACACCGTGCTGCCGGAGTGCTCTGCAACCTTAGCCCTTCCGGTCGACCCCGGTCAATCTCAGGTGAACTCTCGGTTACCTGATCGTGACGGTGCCGCCTTCCGGCGAAGCTCACAATCTCCCACTCTAACACTCTTCCTTCCCGGTGCAACTCGCTGGCTGCTCCGTCGGGACCGTTCGGTGTGGGATGCCGCCCCGTGGATCTCCCGGGGGAGTTCCTCGCCGCGACGACTTGGAAGAAGTTACCCCCAATCCGCCGCCCGCGCAAACCGGGCTCCGGGCGGCTGCGGCTCCCCTCCGTCGCCGGCTCCGCGGCCCCGGTGCCGTGGACGGCCGAAGGGCCCGGATCCGAGGATCCGGGCCCTTCCCGTGACTCCGGCCCGCTCCCCGAGGAACGGCCGGGGCCGGGTCAGTGCTCGGCCGGCTTGAGGTACAGGACGGCCAGCGGCGGGACCGTCAGCACCACCGAGGCGGGGCTGCCGTTGTGGGCGCCCTCGGTGGCGGTGACCCGGCCGAGGTTGCCCACGCCGGAACCGCCGAAGAGCTCCGAGTCCGTGTTGAGGGTCTCGACCCACTCCCCTGCCCACGGCAGGCCGAGCCGGAAGTTCTCGTGCGGGTTGCCGGCGAAGTTGGCCACGCACACGAGCGGATTGCCCTGCTCGTCCCACCGGGTGAAGGAGAGGGTGTTGCGCCCGGCGTCGGCCGCGTCGATCCACTCGAATCCGGCGGGGTTGTTGTCCCGCTCGTAGAGTGCGGGGGTCTCCCGGTAGATCCCGTTGAGCGTGCGCACCAGTTCCTGGACACCCTTGTGCGGCGGGGTCTCGGAGAGCCACCAGTCCAGCCCGTGCTCCTGGGACCACTCGGACTCCTGGGCGTACTCCGTGCCCATGAAGATCAGCTGCTTGCCCGGGTGGGCCCACATGAAGGCCAGGTAGGCGCGGACGTTGGCGAGCTGCTGCCACCGGTCGCCCGGCATCTTCCGCAACAGGGAGCCCTTGCCGTAGACGACCTCGTCGTGGGAGATCGGCAGGAGGAAGTTCTCCGAGAACGCGTAGACCAGCGAGAACGTGAGCTTGTTGTGGTGGTAGTACCGGTTGACCGGGTCCTCCGCCATGTACTCGAGGGTGTCGTTCATCCACCCCATGTTCCACTTGAGCCCGAAGCCCAGCCCGTCGGCGTCGGTCGGCCGGGTCACCCCCGGGTAGGACGTCGACTCCTCGGCGATCATGACGATCCCCGGGGTGCGCTTGTAGGCCGTGGCGTTGGACTCCTTGAGGAAGGCGATCGCCTCGAGGTTCTCGCGGCCGCCGAAGACGTTGGGCTCCCACTCCCCCTCGTTGCGCGAGTAGTCGAGGTAGAGCATGGACGCGACCGCGTCGACGCGCAGGCCGTCCACGTGGAACTCCTCGAGCCAGTAGGAGGCGTTGGCCACCAGGAAGTTTCGGACCTCGTTGCGCCCGTAGTCCGGGATCAGCGTGCCCCAGTCCTTGTGCTCGCCGCGGCGGGGGTCGGCGTGCTCGTACAGGGGCTCCCCGTCGAAGCGGGCCAGCGCCCACTCGTCCTTCGGGAAGTGGCCCGGGACCCAGTCCACGATCACGCCGATGCCGGCCTGGTGCAGCTTGTCCACGAGGTAGCGGAACTCGTCCGGGCTGCCGAAGCGGGAGGACGGCGCGTAGTAGGACGTCACCTGGTAGCCCCAGGACCCGCCGAACGGGTGCTCGGCCACGGGCATGAACTCCACGTGGGTGAAGCCCTGCCAGGTGAGGTACTCGACGAGCTCCTTGGCGAGGTCCTTGTAGCCGAGGCCCTTGCGCCACGAGCCGATGTGCAGCTCGTAGACGCTCATGGGCGCGTTGTGCGGATCGGTCGCCGCGCGGCGCGCCATCCAGGCGTCGTCCTGGAACTCGTAGTCGGACTCGAAGACCCGGGACGCGGTGGACGGCGGCACCTCGGTGCCGAAGGCCATGGGGTCGGCCTTCTCGCGCCAGCCGCCGTCCCGGCCCAGGATGCGGAACTTGTAGGTCGCGCCGGAGCCGAGACCCGGGACGAAGATCTCCCACACGCCCGAGGAGCCGAGGGAGCGCATGGCGTGCTCGCTGCCGTCCCAGCCGTTGAAGTCGCCGATGACCCGCACCGCCTGGGCGTTGGGCGCCCACACGGCGAACGCCACGCCGGTGATGTCGCCGAGCACCGAGGGGTAGCGGCGCACGTGGGCGCCGAGGACGGTCCAGAGCGTCTCGTGCCGGCCCTCGCCGATGAGGTGGAGATCCAGCTCGCCGAGGGTCGGCCCGAAGCGGTACGGGTCGTCCAGCCGCTGCGGCTCGAGGTCCCGGTAGGTCACGTCCACGCGGTAGTCGGGGATCCGCCCCGGCTCGTGCGCGGGGACCACGCCGGTGAAGATGCCGCCCCACTCGTGCTCGAGCTGGAAGGTGCCGTCCTGCGTCACGACGGCCACGGCCGTCGCGAACCGGCGCAGGGTGCGCACGGTGACGCTGCCGTCGGGGTTGAGATGGGCGCCGAGCACGCCGTGCGGGTCGTGGTGTCGGCCTTCGGACACCGCGGCCAGCAGGTGCTCGGGAACGGGCACCGGCCCCGCAGGCGCCACGTCGTGGCCGGCCGGGACGGCGCGTGTCCCCTGGCCGCGGTCGGATCGGTCCTGCGGAGTGCTCGCGCTCACTGCGTCCTCGATTTCCGTTCCCGCTGCCGCCGGGATGAGCCGCGCGGACCGGGAGCTGTCGTCGTCGTGGTCGGTGCCGGCCGCGGGGTCCGCAGCGGCGGTATCAGGGTTCACGCTACGCGACCGGAGGCCCTCCAGTGAACGGCGAACCGCCGCGGCCGGGACGTCCACCCAGTCGGGTCGGTTCCGCTGCTCGTAGACGACCTCGTACAGGGCCTTGTCCAGCCACAGCGCCAGGAACAGCGGGGAATCGCGGTCCACACCGTTCCCGGCGCCCTGCTCGTAGCCCGCCAGGAACGCGTCGCCCGCGCGGCGGCCCCACGCCTCGGCGTCCTCCGCGCCGGCGCGGGCGCCGAAGGCCGCGGCGTAGTCGAAGGAGCGCAGCATGCCGACCACGTCGCGCAGGGCCACGTCCGGCCGGGTGCGCTCCTCGATGGCGCGCAGCGGCTCCCCCTCGAAGTCCAGGACCTTGAACTGGCCGTCCTCGGTCTGCAGGACCTGGCCCAGGTGGTAGTCGCCGTGGATGCGCTGCAGCGGGGGCAGCTCCGGAACGTCGTCGAGGGAGGTGATCAGCTGGTCGAGGGCGGCCGCGTGCTCCGAGAACAGCGAGCCGGTCTCGGTGCGGGCCCAGCGGAGACGACCGCCGAGGTCGTTCAGGAGGCGGGCGCGGGCGGCGTCGTCGGGGACCTCGGCGCCGAACGCGCGGCCCAGGTCGCGGTGCACGCGCGCGGTCGTGCGGCCGAGCTCCCGGGCCTCCTCGGAGAAGTCCTCGCCCTGCTCGGCAGCCGCCACGGCCCGGCCCCACGCGTCGGCGGAGCCGGCGAGGAACTCGGTGGCCACCGCCAGCTGGCCCTGCACGGTGCTCAGCCCGGAACGCCAGCGGGCGTCGAGCCACCCGAAGGTGCTCGGCACGGCGGGGCACCCGAGCGCGGTGAGTTCCCGGCCCACCTCCACGTCCGGGTTGTCGCCCACCCCCAGCACGCGGAAGAACTTCACGATCACGGCGTCGGCGTCCGCCCGGCCCGCGGGCGGGGAGAGGATCACCGAGGAGTTCGACTGCTCGCTCGAGATCACGCGCACCTGCTCGGACGTCTCGACCGCGTAGGGGACGCGCAGCACGTCGCCGTGCGCTCCCGTCACCGTCAGGCCGAGGGGGCCGGAGCCGAGCGACTCCGCACGCTGCATCAGTCCGAGGACCGGACCGACGAACACCGGGTCCCCGACCCCGTCGTAGACCCAGGGGCCGGCCACGGCGTCCTCCGCGCCGGGCAGCGGCAGCCCGGTGCGCTGGGCCACGGCACGGCCGGCGCGGGCCGCGCGCTCCCGGAGGAAGCGCGCCGCCCGGCGCGGCGTGGCGCTCTCCTCCGCCGGGACGTCCGTCCCGGTCCCCTCCGCCGGGGCCGGCGACAGCTCGCCGACCAGGAAGCGCTCCGCGCCCCCGAGGGGCTCGGCGCGGAAGCTCAGGGGCACCTGGAGGAGCTCGGTGCGCGCGCCCTCGGAGGCCTCGACCAGCAGGACCCGGGCTCCGGCGCCGTCCTGGTCCGGGAGGGCCAGCTGGGCGACGACCCGCAGCTCCACGCCGGAACCGCCGCCCGCGAAGGGGAACCACCGCTGCCGTGGCAGCCACCGGCGCAGGAGGTCGAGGAGCTCGTCGGGGTGCTGGTCGGTCATGGGATCAGGTCCTTCCGGGTCGGTCGAGGAGGTGGCCGGACGCGCGGACGCGCTCAGGACGTGGTCGTGCTGATGATCGGCATGGCCGTGGTCTGGGGGTGGGTGCCGTCGTCGCGGGGAGCGGCCCGGAGGCGGAGCCAGAAGAAGTCCTGGCTGCCGAGGGTGATGCGGTACTCCCCCGCCTCGTCGACCTCGCCGAACAGGTCACCGCCGAAGAGCTCGCGCAGCCCGCGGCCCGCGAACTGGGGCAGCCGGATCCGGGCGCAGGCCGGGGTGTGGGCGAGGTTGAACAGGCACAGCACGGTCTCGCCGCGCCCGTCCTCGGTCTCCTCGTCGGGGAGCACGCGCAGGAACGCCAGGACGGAGTCGTGGTCCGTCTCCACGTTGACGTACGAGCCGAGGCCGAACGCCGGGTGCGCCTTGCGCACCGCGAGCATCTGGCGCATCCAGTGCAGCAGGGACGACGACGACGCCAGCTGCGCCTCCACGTTGACCTGGTTGTAGTGGTAGACCAGCGACTGGACGACCGGCAGGTACAGCTTGCCGGGGTCCGCCTTCGAGAACCCGGCGTTGCGGTCGGGGGTCCACTGCATCGGGGTGCGGGAGGCGTCGCGGTCGTCGAGCCAGATGTTGTCGCCCATCCCGATCTCGTCGCCGTAGTACAGGAACGGGCTGCCCGGCAGGGACAGGAGCAGGGCGTGGATGAGTTCGATCTCGGCCCGCGAGTTGTCCAGCAGGGGGGCCAGCCGGCGGCGGATGCCCACGTTGGCGCGCATCCGCGAGTCGGGGGCGTACCAGCCGAGCATCGCCTGGCGCTCCTCGGTGGTCACCATCTCGAGGGTCAGCTCGTCGTGGTTGCGCAGGAACGTGCCCCACTGGGTGCCGCGCGGGATGTCCGGCGTCTCGTGCATGGTCTCCACGATCGGGGCGGCCTTCTGGTCCCGCAGCGCGTAGAAGATCCGGGGCATGATCGGGAAGTGGAAGCACATGTGGCACTCGGGGCTGTCCTCGCTGCCGAAGTACTCCACCACCTCGTGCGGCATCTGGTTCGCCTCGGCGATCACCACCCGCCCCGGGTACTGGTCGTCGATCATGCGCCGCAGGTCCACCAGGAAGTCGTGCGTGCCGGGGAGGTTCTCGCAGTTGGTCCCCTCCTCCTCGATCAGGTACGGGATCGCGTCGGCCCGGAAGCCGTCGATGCCCATGTCGAGCCAGAACTTCACCACGTCGTGGACGGCCTCCACCACGGCGGGGTTCTCGAAGTTGAGGTCGGGCTGGTGGGAGAAGAACCGGTGCCAGAAGAACTGGCGGCGGATCGGGTCGAACGTCCAGTTCGACTCCTCGGTGTCCACGAAGATGATCCGGGCGTCCTGGTACAGCTCGTCCGTGTCGGACCAGACGTAGAAGTCGCCGTAGGGGCCCTCGGGGTCCTCGCGGGACGCCTGGAACCACGGGTGCTGGTCGCTCGTGTGGTTGAGCGGGAGGTCGATGATCACCCGCAGGCCGCGGGCGTGCGCCTCGGCCACGAGACGCTTGAAGTCGCTGATCGTGCCGAACTCGTCGAGGACCGAGTAGTAGTCGGAGATGTCGTAGCCGCCGTCGCGCAGCGGGGACTCGAAGAACGGCGGCAGCCACAGGCAGTCGATGCCGAGCCACTGCAGGTAGTCGAGCTTGTCGATCAGGCCGGAGAAGTCGCCGGAGCCGTCACCGTTGGCGTCGGAGAACGCGCGGACGAGCACCTCGTAGAACACCGCTTTGCGGAACCAGTCGGGGTCGTGGGAGATGCCGGGGGCGTTGAGCGAGTACGGCGAGAGGCTCATGCGGGGGTGCCGCCTTTCGGACAGGTGGGTCGGAGGCCAACGGTGCTGGGAGAGGGGCCCTCCCGGGTGTCGCCCGGGAGGGCCCCGACGGGGTCCGCTCGAGCCCCTACTTGACGTTGCGGCGGATGTGCAGGACGTGGGCGGGGTCGTAGTGCGGGTCCAGCCGCACGTAGTTGTGCGTGCCCCACTTCCAGGAGTTCCCGCTGAGCAGGTCGTCCGCCCAGAAGCTGCCGTCCTCGTTGAAGTCGGCGTCGTCCAGGTCCAGCGACTCCAGGTCCAGCCACACGGTGCCCTCGCGGGTCGCGTGCGGATCCACGTTGACGACCACGACGACCGTGTCCTTGTAGCTCGAGCCTCCGTGCCGGACGGTCTTCGTCTTCGAGAAGGCGACCAGGGCGTCGTCGGACGTGGACTGCACCGTGAGGTTCTGCAGGTCCCCCAGCGACGCGTGCCGGCGCCGGATCTCGTTGAGCCGCGTGAGGTACGGGGCGAGGGACTCGCCGCGCTCCTCGGCACCGGCGAAGTCGCGGGGCCGGTACTGGTACTTCTCGTTGTCGACGTACTCCTCGGCACCGGCGCGCGCCACGTGCTCGTACAGCTCGTAGCCGGCGTAGACGCCCCAGAGGGGCGAGCCGGTGGCGGCCAGGACGGCGCGGATCCGGAAGGCCGCGGGTCCGCCGAACTGCAGGTACTCGGTGAGGATGTCGGGGGTGTTGACGAAGAAGTTCGGCCGGTACACCGCCGAGGTCTCGTGGCTGACCTCCTCGAGGTACTCCTCGATCTCCTTCTTGGTGTTGCGCCAGGTGAAGTACGAGTAGGACTGCTGGAAGCCGACCCGGGCGAGGCCCTGCATCATGGCGGGGCGGGTGAACGCCTCGGCCAGGAACACGACCTCGGGGTGCTTGGCGTTGACGGTGCCGATCAGCCACTCCCAGAACCACAGGGGCTTGGTGTGCGGGTTGTCGACCCGGAAGATCTTCACGCCGTGGGAGATCCACAGCTCCACGATCCGCAGCACCTCGAGGGACAGGCCCTCGGGGTCGTTGTCGAAGTTGATCGGGTAGATGTCCTGGTACTTCTTCGGCGGGTTCTCCGCGTACGCGATGGAGCCGTCGGCGCGGGTCGTGAACCACTCCGGGTGCGCGGTGACCCACGGGTGGTCCGGGGAGGCCTGCAGGGCGAGGTCCAGGGCCACCTCGAGACCGAGGTCGCCGGCGCGGGCCACGAAGCCGTCGAAGTCCTCGAACGAGCCGAGGTCGGGGTGGATCGCGTCGTGCCCGCCCTCGGCGGCACCGATGGCCCACGGGGAGCCCGGGTCCTGCGGACCGGCCACCAGCGTGTTGTTGGGGCCCTTGCGGTGGGCGTGCCCGATCGGGTGGATCGGGGGCAGGTAGATGACGTCGAAGCCCATGGCCGCGACGCGGTCGAGGCTCTCGGCGGCGGTCCGGAAGGTGCCGGAGGTCCACGTGCCGGACTCGGGGTCGAGGACGGCGCCCTCGGAGCGGGGGAAGAACTCGTACCAGGACCCGCGGCCGGCGGCGGTGCGCTCGACCTTCAGCGGGTAGCGGCGGCTCTCGGTCACGAGGTCCCGCACGGGCCGCTCGGCGACCACGGCCAGGACCTCGGCGGAGGTGCCGGCCCCGAGCCGGTGCTCGGCGGGCAGCTCGGCGTTGCCGAGCGTGCGCGAGACCGAGCGGAACAGCTCGGTCTCGGCGTCGGGGCGGCCCGGCTCCGCGGCGGCGCGGTCGAAGAGCACGACGCCCTCGGCCATCATGAGGTCGACGTCCTGGCCGACCCCCACCTTGATCTCGGCGGCGTGCCGCCAGGTCTCGAACAGGTCGCCCCAGCCCTCGACGGCGAAGGTCCAGGCGCCCTCGGCGGTCGGCGTCAGCCACGCCTCGTAGCGGTCGGTGCCGGGAGTGGTGAGCCGCATCGGCACGCGCTCGACCTCGGCGCCCTGCGGGTCGTACAGCACCGCGGTCACGCCCAGGGCGTCGTGGCCCTCGCGGAACACGGTGGCGCCCACGCGGATGGACTCGCCCGGCACGGCCTTGGCCGGGAAGCGCCCGTCCTCGACCACCGGGCTCACGCCGACGACCGGGATCCGGCCGTAGACCAGGTCCTCCCGGGAGAACGCCGAGCCGGCGCTCTTCCGGCGCGTGGTCGTCGCCTTCCGCGGCGTGGTGGCCTTCTTGGCGGTGGCCGTCCTCGTGGTGCCGGCCTTGGCGGCCGGTGCCTTGGCGGCCGCGGGCGCCTTCGCGGCGGCGGTCCTGGCCGTCGAGGTCCGCTTGGCACGCGGCTTCGGTTCCGCCGCGGGGACGACGGCGATGCCGGGCTCGTCGGGCACGGTCGGCGTGGCCTCGGCGTCCGGCGCCTTGCGGGCGGTGGACGCCCGGCGGCGGGCCGGTGCCTTCTTCGCGGGCTGCTCCGCCGGCGCCGCGGGGGCGCCGGTCTCCGCCGCGGGCAGGGCGGGCGTCGTCGAGGGGTCGGGAACGGGCGCGCCGGACGGGCTCGAGGCCGGGTCGGACGGGGACGGCGTGTTGGCTTGGCTCACCTGGACCACGTTAGCGACAAACCCGGCGATCGTTAAGCCCGCTGTCGAACCGTGGGACGGTGTCGCCGTCCCCGTGCCGCTCCCCGGCGGGGCGGGCCGGCGCGGCACGGAAGCGATGGGTCGTGGCGCCCCCGTCGTGCGCCGGAGCACCGGTAGTCTGACGGCGTGAAGGCAATCCGTAGATTCACCGTGCGCACCGTGCTGCCGGAGTCCATCGCCCCTCTGAGCCGACTTGCGAGGAACCTGCGCTGGTCCTGGCACCGGCCCACCGAACAGCTGTTCGCCGAGCTGAACCCGCAGGCCTGGGACGCGGTCCACGGGGACCCCGTCAAGCTGCTCGGCTCCCTCACCCGCGAGGAGATCCAGCAGATCGCCCAGGACCCGGCCACCGTGCGCCGGATCGAGGAGCTGGACGCCGACCTCCAGCGCTACCTGACCGACGACCTGTGGTACCAGAGGACCCAGCCGGAGGACGCCCCGCGCGCCGTCGCCTACTTCTCCGCCGAGTACGGCGTGACCTCCGTGCTCCCCCAGTACTCCGGCGGGCTCGGGATCCTGGCCGGCGACCACCTCAAGAGCGCCTCGGACCTCGGCGTGCCGGTGGTGGGGGTCGGGCTCTTCTACCAGCACGGCTACTTCAAGCAGTCCCTGTCCCGCGACGCGTGGCAGCAGGAGTCCTATCCCGTGCTCGACCCGGACGGCATGCCCCTGACGCTGCTGCGGGAGGAGGACGGCAGCCCGGTCCGGATCACCCTGCCCCTGCCCAACGGCCGCTCCCTGTCCGCCCACATCTGGCGGGCCGACGTCGGCCGCGTCCCGCTGCTGCTGCTCGACTCCGACATCCCGGACAACGACGACCACGCGCGCAGCGTCACGGACCGCCTCTACGGCGGCGGCGGCGACCACCGGCTCCAGCAGGAGCTGCTGCTCGGAATGGGCGGGATCCGGGCGCTGCGGGCCTTCTCCCGGCTGACCGGGGCGCCCGCCCCGGAGGTCTTCCACTGCAACGAGGGACACGCCGGGTTCCTGGGCGTCGAGCGGATCGCGGAGCTCATGGACCCGGCGGACGGGACCGAACCGATGACGTGGGACGAGGCGCTCACCGCGGTGCGCTCGGCCACCGTCTTCACGACCCACACCCCGGTGCCCGCGGGCATCGACCGGTTCGAGCGGGCGCAGATCGAGCACTTCCTCGACGCGGGCCTGGCCCCCTCCGTGCCCACGGCCCAGGTCCTGTCCCTGGGCGCCGAGGACTACGACGGCGGCGACCCCGCCAAGTTCAACATGGCGGTCATGGGCCTGCGCCTGGCCCAGCGCGCCAACGGGGTGGCCAAGCTGCACGGCGTGGTCTCCCGGGGCATGTTCCAGGGGCTGTGGCCGGGCTTCGACGTCGACGAGGTGCCGATCGGCTCGATCACCAACGGTGTGCACGTGATGACGTGGATCGACCCGCGCATGGCGGAGCTGGCCCTCGACCCGATGGGCTCGGACCTGAACCGGGCCGCGCGGTGGCGCCGGATCTACGGCGCGGACGACGCCGAGCTGTGGTCCGTCCGCCGGGAGCTGCGCACCCGCCTGGTGGAGGACGTCCGGGCCCGGCTGCGGGCGTCGTGGAAGAAGCGCGGCCTCGCGGACGCCGAACTGGGCTGGACCGACACGGTCCTCGACCCCGGGGTGCTCACGATCGGCTTCGCCCGCCGGGTGCCGACCTACAAGCGGCTCACGCTCATGCTGCGGGACCCGCAGCGGCTCAAGCGGATCCTGCTGGACCCCGAGCACCCCGTCCAGCTCGTGGTCGCCGGGAAGTCCCACCCGGCCGACGAGCAGGGCAAGCGACTGATCCAGGACCTCGTGCGCTTCACGGACGACCCGGAGGTGCGCCACCGCATCGTCTTCCTGCCCAACTACGACATCGCCATGGCCCGGACCCTCTTCCCGGGCTGCGACGTGTGGCTGAACAACCCGCTCCGCCCGCTCGAGGCGTGCGGCACCTCCGGGATGAAGGCCGCCCTCAACGGCGGGCTGAACCTCTCGGTGCTCGACGGCTGGTGGGACGAGATGTACGACGGCCAGAACGGCTGGGCGATCCCGACCGCCGACGAGGGCGCGCACCCGGACGAGCGCGACGACATCGAGGCCGCGGCCCTCTACGAGCTCATCGAGAACCACGTGGCCCCGCGGTTCTACGGCGAGACGGCGGAGGGCTCGGACCCGGACGCCGACGGCGTGCCGCACCAGTGGCTGGCGATGGTCAAGCACACCCTGGCCACGCTGGGCCCGCGGGTGTCCGCCAAGCGCATGCTCGAGGACTACGTGCAGCAGCTCTACGTGCCGGCCGCGCTCTCCGGGCGCCGGGCCGCCCTCGACGGCCACGCGGCCGCCCGGGCGAAGTCCCGGTGGGTGGGGCGCGTGCGCCAGGCGTGGGAGCAGGTGTCGGTCGAGCACGTGGACGCCGAGGGCGTGGCCCAGGAGCCGCAGATCGGCGACGAGCTCACGGTCTGCGCCTACGTCTCGCTCGGCTCGCTGAGCCCCGACGACGTCTGCGCGGAGATCGGCTACGGCCGGGTCTCGGAGACGGACCACATCCACGAGCGCAAGTACGCGAGCCTGAGCCCGGTCGACGACCTGGGCGGCGGGCGGCACAAGTTCAGCGGCACGATCACCGTGGACCGGTCGGGCCCGTTCGGCTACACCGTCCGGGTGCTGCCCGCCCATCCCGAGCTGGCGGACAAGGCGGAGCTGGGACTGGTCACCAACGCCTGAGCCGCCCGCGGGACTCCGCGGCGGCGCACGAGCAGGAGGGGCCGCACCCCGTGGGG